>CAYPMT010000013.1:12141-33302 GCA_964411875.1 uncultured Kangiellaceae bacterium | reverse complement strand
TTCATAGACGTTATTTTCAGTATTCAACTTTAGAGAATGTGTTAGTTTATTTTACGTGTAAGCTTATAATATCCATAAGATTTAAAAAACGTTTGGAACGTTCTGGGCTACTGCCATCTTCCACTACTTTTCCATTTGGATCAATTAACAAAGGGGTAGGAAAAGAATTTATTGAATACACTTCATTAACATAAATTTCACCTATGCCATCATTGTCAACTAATTGGAGCCAGCTCAGACCATTCTCTTTGACAAACTCTTTCATATCAACATCGTGGCATCCGACACAAATGCCAATAAATTCGATTTTGCTTTTATCGACTTGGTCATAAACTTTTCTTATTTTTGGTAATAATGCGACACAAGGTTCACACCAAGTTCCCCAGAAATCAAGGAAAACATATTTGCCACGAAAATCAGATAGCTTATGTTCCTTACCGGATAAATCTTTTAAGGTAAAATCAGGTGCTTGTTTACCTTTCCAGTTAGTTTCTGGTTTTAGGGGCGACTCTTCACTTATACCTTCTGGGAATTTTTCTTCAATAAGTACTCGGATTTTTTCTGCAGGTATGGCGTCAACAAATTCAAAAGCTTCATCAATGGACAGCTGTTCTATTTCTTCAGCAGAAAGCGCCTGTAATTTTGCATAAGATGACGACCACTCAGAATCGCCGGCTTGTTCTACAGGCGGACTTTTAACAGTATTATTAGCAGCACAAGCTGTCATGAAAGCGATTGATAGAATAATCCAAAGCCCGCGTGCTAAGCCAGATATTTTTTGTAACAAAACATTTAATTTAAACATAATAAAACCCAAGGTTACTTAAGTTATTAGTCTGTAATTGAGGTGATTCATAGTATAACCCAAAGGCTTCTTGCTAAGCGAAATACTTTTTGTAACAAAATATTTAGTTTAAACATGCATAATATGCAAGGTTAGTTATTGATTAGTTTTTAATACAATGGCTTTCAATAGTGTATTGGATATAATGAATTTATACGATAAGGATTGATAATAAATCTAGATGTACAAAGCTACTCATACCGAATATTCAGAGCTTTCATAAACGTTACTTTCAGCATTCAGTTTTAGGGCTTGCGTTAATTAAATACACGTTATAAAAAAAGGCCACTTATTAGTGGCCTTTTTATTCAATTAATAATGGTTATTTTTAATTTATTTTAGGTATGGTTTTATAACAGCCATAGGATTTAAAAAACGTTCATAACCTTCTTCGGTACTGCCATCTTCGACTATTTTTCCATTTGGATCAATTAGCAAAGGTGTAGGAAAAGAGTTTATTAAATACACTTCATTAACATAGACTTCACCTTCACCATCATTGTCAACTAATTGCAGCCAATTTAAATTATTCTCTTTGGCAAACTCATTCATATCAACATCGTGGCATCCGACACAAATACCAATAAATTCAATTTTGCTTTTATCGACTTGGTCATAAGCTTTTCTTATTTTTGGTAATAATGCAACACAAGGTTTACACCAAGTTCCCCAAAAATCAAGGAAAACATATTTGCCACGAAAATCAGATAGCTTATGTTCCTTACCCGATAAATCTTTTAAGGTGAAATCAGGTGCCTGTTTACCTAGCCAGCTAACATCTGGGTTTAGAGGAGAATTCTCTAGACCTTCCGGAAACTTTTCTGCAAGTAGAGCTTCAAGTTTTTCTGGTGGTATGGCATCAGAAAATGCAAAAGCTTCATCAATAGATAGCTGTTTTATTTCTTCAGCAGAGAGAGACTTTAACTTTGCATAAGATGATGACCAATCAGAGTCATTGGCTTGAACTACAGGCGAATTTTTAACAGTATTATTAGCACAAGCAGTCATGAAAGCGATTGATAAAAGAATCAAAAGCCCACGCGCTAAGCGAGATGTTTTTTGTAACAAAATATTTAGTTTAAACATAATGAAATCCAAGGTTACTTAAGTTATTAGTCTGTAATTAAAGCGACCCATAGTATAATTCAAAGGCTTCTTGCTAAGCGAAATACTTTTTGTAACAAAATATTTAGTTTAAATATGATAAAAACCTACAGTTAGTTATATCGGTTAGTTTTTAATGGGTTATGCGCTATAACGAACCCATAATGGCCGAGTATACATTTATGGATAAAAAATACAATAAGAACCACGGATACCCAATATTACAAGTCTTATATCGCTTTAATTGATGAAGTATTTGTGATAAACATGCATCTAACATCATTAAAATATCCATTTAAACCTTAAATATTAAAATATATTTTTCAAGGGAATATCTATTGAGTTATTGTTTACGATGGCATCACAATAATGAAATGATAGAGGTAGATAATAGTCGAAATAAATAAAGAATTAGTTATACTGTAAAGTATACAAAAGCATGTTGGAGAATTCAGTTGAGCATTAAAGCGATTATGTCTTCACCGGTTGTTACAATTGGTTTGGATGACAGTTTAAATACAGTTAACAAAATATTCTCAAGCACGAAATTCCATCATTTGATTGTTGTTGAAAATAATAAGCTTTTCGGTGTTGTATCCGATAGAGATTTGCTTAAAGCGTTAAGTCCAAATTTAGGCACAGCCGCAGAAAAAGAATCGGATTTGGCAAGCTTAAATAAAAAGGTTCATCAAGTCATGACAAGAAAACCTATTTTCATTAGAGAAAGTAATAAAATTCGTGATGCGATTGATATTTTTGTTAATAATAATATTTCTTGCATACCTGTTGTTGATAAAAATGATGTACCTGTTGGAATATTAAGTTGGCGAGATATATTTAAGGCGATAACAAGAAATACCTAATCAAGATTCTTTAAAAGAACAGTATTATCCAAAACAATTAATAAGGAGACCATTATGGGTAAGTGTTATAACAAAGTTGAAATTAATGCGCCAGTTGCTGCAGTTTGGGATAAAATTAGTAATTTTCATGATATGTCTTGGGCGCCTGGTGTTATTACATCCGTGGAGAAAGTGGGTGACAAGAATGCTAATGAAGTTGGCGCTAAGCGAATACTAAATGATATGTTCCATGAGACATTAACCGAAGTAAATCCAGCGAATTATAGTTTTTCTTACAGTATTGATGATGGTCCAGGCCCTGTAGCTAAAGATGCGGTTAGTAACTATCTTGGTGTTGTTCAGTTGAGTGAGAGTGGTATGGGTTGTGTGGCTGAGTGGAGCTCAAGTTTTGATTCTCCTAACGCAAATGAAGTGACTGAATTTTGTGACCCAATCTATCAAGCACTTTTAAATGCAATGAAAGAAACATTCTCTTAACTTAAGGTTGAGTTGAGTAGGGTTGAGAAAAATTAAGATTATTTAAGTAGTTTTCTCTTGGAATTAGCTTCTTTTTTGGAAGCGTTGTATCACGAAGCTCAAGTATGTTGAAGCAATGATTTGCTTCAACAAAGCTTGTTTGGCATTCTATTGTTTATGAATTGCGTTCTTTATGCTTCAGGCCTTTTGACATAGTTTGGTTTTGCTGCTTTTTTAAAATATCCCTATAAATTCCAGGCTTTTTATTAATCAACATCATCGTAATGGCTTTGAATTGCAAATGATATGTTGTATCATATCATTCGCTGCGATCCACTTTTCGTATTACATCTAAAAAAACACTATTTTTACTATTTTGGGGTATTTAATGAAAATCAAATTAATGTTGTTGGCCGTTTCGGTATGGCTATCTGCACCGGTTTTTGGAATAGAGGCGAATGAGTCTGATAACTCTAAGCCTATTATGAAAACCGCAAAAATGATTGAAGAGGTAGTGATTATCGCTACCCCTCTTAACTTTTCGAATATTAAATCAGCAATTCCGATTAATGCTCTCAATGGCGATGAGCTTCGTAATAAACAAGCCGCGACATTGGGTGATTCTCTAGCTGGTGAAGTGGGCATTCATACTAGTTTTCACGGTAATGTTGCGAGTACACCTATCATTCGTGGTTTGAGTGGCCCTCGTGTGTTAATTACTCAAAATGGTTTAGATGCAAGTGATGTTTCGCGTGTAGGTCCCGATCATTCGGTTGCATCGGAAGTTTCTACGGCAGAACAATTAGAAATACTTCGAGGACCATCGACTTTGTTTTTTGGTAGCGGTGCCATTGGTGGTGTTGTTAATGTTGTCGACAAACGTGTGCCAACAGATAAAGAAACTGGAGGCGAGTGGTTAGCTTCTCGTGACTCGGTCAATGATCAGGAGCTTTTATCATTTAACTTGAATACGGCTATTGATAACTTTGCTTTTCATCTCGATGGCTTTTGGCGTGAATCTGACGATTATGAAATACCCGTTTCTCCAGAAATTGATGAAGATCATGGTGAAAGAATTGTTGCCAGTACTGCAGAGGAGTCTGATGGTTACACTTTTGGTACGAGTTATATTCTTGATAATGGCTATATAGGTGTTTCTTACGGTAGGCTGAATCGTGACTACGGTATTCCTGGTCATGGTCATGGCGAAGAAGAGCATGATGAAGAAGAGGGTGAAGAGGAAGAGCATCACGATGAAGAAGAAGAGATGGTGACTTTAGGGCTTAAGCAGGATCGTTATCAAGTGATCAGTGAGCTTAGTTTTAATCATGAGTTTATTAGTGAGTTCAATTCTCGCATTGGCTATACCGACTATAGTCATACTGAATTTGAAAATGGTTCGATAGGTACAACATTTGAAAACAAAACTCAGGAAGCTAAATTTGAGCTTTTGCATCAACCTATGTCTGGTTGGCACGGTGGTCTTATATTGGAATACAAAAATAGTGAATTTTCAGCTATTGGTGAAGAAGCTTTCGCTCCACCTTCAGATACCGATACGCTAGCTATCGCTTTTCTGGAAGAAAAATCCTTTGGTGATATTACTTTACAAGTGGGCGCACGTTTTGAAAGTGTCAATATTAAAAGTAGTGAAGTCTCTATCGCTGAAGTAGAGTTTCACCGCCATGATGAAGAAGAAGAGGGTGAGGAGCATCATGATGAAGAGGAACATTCAGATGAAATCTTAACTTTTGATGAAAACTATAACCCCTTTAGTTTATCATTTGGTACAGTTTGGGAGTTTTCACCAGGTTATAATGTTGGGATTTCTTTAAGTCATTCTCAGCGTGCACCTTCTGCAGCTGAATTACTTTCTTTTGGTCCTCATATTGGCACTGGTACCTTTGAAGTCGGTGCTTTGTTTGAAGCGCATGAAGAGGGTGATGAGTTACACTTTGAAGCGATTGAGAATAAACCTGAAATGGAAAAGTCTAACAATATCGATCTGACTTTCCGTAAATTTGAAGGTGATGTTGGTATTATATTTAACATTTTTTATAATCAAATTGATAACTATTATGCACAGCTTGCTACAGGTTTATTTGCTGAAGCAGGTCATGGCCATGAAGAAGAGGAAGGTGCAGAGGAAGAAGAACATGAACATGTGGGTGAGCTACCTGTGTTTCTTTTTCAAAACGCCGATGCGACACTGCGTGGTTTTGAAGCACAGGGTGTCTGGCAGATTAACCAGAAGTTTAAAACGAGTCTGTTTGCCGACTATGTTAGAGCTAAATTAGATGATGGTGGTGACTTGCCACGCATACCACCTATGCGTTTTGGCGCAAGTCTTGATTATGACTATAAGGCTGTATCAGCGAGCTTTAGTTGGACTCACTATTCCGAGCAAGATGATGTAGCATCACTCGAGACAGAAACTGATGGATATGATTGGGTTGAAGCCAATGTTAACTATCGTATTCCTTTCGATACGACTGAATTAACAGTATTTGTTAAAGCTGAAAACTTAATGGATGAAGAAGCTAGAGTACATTCATCGTTCCTTAAGAATCTTGCACCTCGTCCTGGACGTAACTTTCGAATAGGTGTGCGTGGTACTTTTTAGTCATTGATTTGTGGTAGCTATTAGTCGTGTTTAGTGACTAATTGTTTAGACGTTATCTCTTAAAAGCTCATTTATGGATGGATGAGCTTTTTATTTTTTACTCAATAAATTCAACGGATACTTTAAATAGCTCACACCGTTATCCTCGTTATTAGGTAATTCTCCTGCACGAATATTCACTTGTATCGAAGGAATAATTAAATTCGGTAAGTCTAACGAAGCATCTCTTTCTTGTCGCATTTTGACATAAGTTGCTTTATCGATATTATTTTTAATGTGTAGATTGTTTTTTTTATGTAAATCAATTGATGTTTCTGCAATAAGGTCTCGAGATTCTTTAGGATAATCATGGCAAAGAAATAGCCGAGTTTCTTTAGGTAAAGAAAGAATTTTTTGTATGGAGTCGTATAGTTCTTCGGCATTACCGCCAGGAAAATCACACCTTGCTGTACCAATATCAGGATGAAATAAAGTGTCGCCAATAAAGGCCGCATCGCCAATAAGATAAGTTATGCTGTCATTGGTATGGCCTGGCGTTGCCATGACTTTAATCGTTATTGAGCCAGCGTTTAATTCTTGTTGATCTTCAAGTAGCAAATCAAATTGTTCACCAGTGATACTAAAATCATCATCTAAATTAAAAATAGGTTTAAAGCTTTTTTGAACTTGAGTAATTCCTTTACCTATAGCAACCGGACAATTAAATTGTTTTTTTAAATATTGTGCAGCCGTTAAATGATCTGCATGGGCATGAGTTTCTAGAATATAGTGTAAATTTAATTGATTGTTTTCGATATGTTTGATGATAGGAAAAATAGAGTCCGTTGATGTGCTTGATGAATGGACTTTGAAATCTAAAACGGGATCAATAATGACGCTATCCTTAGTGTTATCATCAGAAACAAGATAAGTTAATGTGCCACTAGCAGCATGGTAGAAATGTTTAATTGAGAGAGAGCTTTTCATTGTTCTGAACGAGATTTTTCTGAATTTGAATGAAGTTGTTGTGCCCGCCATTTGGCAAAGTACATGCTTGCAAATAAAAATAAACTTGCTAAAAATAACTCTAATAAAATAGCCATTATTTCATCCTTATTAGTAATTAAACAAGTTAGCGCATGACAAACATAGAGGACTGCAATAAATCCTGACCATGCATAGGTATAAGGTTTCTTTTTAATTAAGCCAATGAAAGGAAAAGCAAGTGGTAATAACCAAACTATAGTTAGTGTGATATTGGAGAATCTTTCTGATGGAAACCACCATAAGTTCCATAAGGGAATGAGTAGAATCAACCCAAAATAACCCACGAGTGTTAATTGATAGGCTAATAACATGGGTTTAGTGAGAGGTGTCAATTTTTCTATGTTAATTGTCATTTGATTTTAACTTCTTAGCAATTTTGGCGAGTTGTTTTCCCTGGGCTATAGCCAGTTTTTTTTCATCATCACTGATTTTGTAATCATTATTGACACCATTCCAATGGCTGCTTCCATAAGGTGTTCCGCCGGTTTTTGTATGCAGCAAAGCTGTTTCACTATAGGGTAGGCTACAAATAACCATACCATGATGAAGAAAAGGCAACATCATTGAAAGCAACGTTGTTTCTTGACCACCATGTAGAGAGCTTGACGAAGTAAAAAAGCTTACCGGTTTATTCGCTAATTGGCCATTCATCCATAGTTCACTGGTTTGATCAATAAAATATTTGAGTGGTGCAGCCATATTGCCGAATCGAGTTGGGCTACCAACAACGAGTCCATCACAATATTTCAAATCATCTAAGCTGGCATAGAGATCACCTGTTTCAGGTATTGAACTGGTGATAGCTTCATTTGCACTGGAGACTCTTGGTACACAGCGAATAATTGCTTCAGCATTTTGTTCTTCAACGCCTCGAGCAATTAAATGTGCAAGTGCTTTGGTTGTACCACCAGCTGAGTAATATAAAATAAGTATTTGGGTTGTTTTAGTCATATTAATTTTTATAGATGCTTTTATTTTTCAATCAAATTAGGGAAAGAGCATTTTCTGGTGGTCGGCCAATAACAGCTTTGTCACCACAAACGACAATAGGGCGCTCGATGACTTTAGGGTAGTTGAGCATTAAATCAATTTGCTGGCTTTCAGTCAGCTTTGGATTGTCGAGGCCAGACTCTTTATAATCAGCCTCTGATTTGCGCATAATATCTTGTGGCTTTATATTAAGAGCCTTAAGAATACTTTTAAGTTCTTTTTTACTGGGTGGTGTTTTTAGATATTCAACAATTTCCGGTTCGATACCTTTTTGGGTGAGAATTTCTAGGGTTTGTCGAGATTTTGAGCATCTTGGGTTATGATAAATGGTGAAGGTCGCCATTGCTATGAGTAATCCTGTGGTTAATTATAACGATTATTTTAGAGATTTAATGTGTTAGAAGAAAGAATAAAATACATAAAAGCGTTAATTTTTTATACTTTTGAGTGCTATACAAAAAATCGCTCATCTTCTGTTGCTGCTGAGCTAACCATAACGAGTTTATTGGCAATAGTTCCTTTTACAACCGTTGTTTTTTCTTTATTAGCTTTTATTCCGGACTTCCAGGTTCAGCTTAACGAATTACAGTCTAACTTTTTTGACTACTTTGTACCAACTACTGGTGAAACCGTTAAAGCTTATATTAACGAGTTTGTCACTCAAGCCAAGAAGTTATCCGTTATAGGACTATTATTTTTAATTGTTACGGCGTTATTAATGATTAGAGCCATTGATCAGGGATTTAATAAAATATGGCAGAGTCAATCTGAAAAAACGTTAGTGAAAACATTCTTAGTTTATTGGGCTATTTTAACCTTGGGGCCGTTGTTATTAGGTTCTAGCTTATTTATAACCGCCTATCTTAAATCATTACCAATGATTTCTGATGTAATACAAGGCAATAACCAGCTTAGTAGCGTGATGTTACCATTTTTGTTAGCGGCAATTGCTTTTAGTCTGATGTATTACGTGATCCCAAACCGTAAAATTTTTCTAAAACATGCCGTTGTGGCTGGTGTTATCGCTGCGTTATTGTTTGAATTAGCTAAGCTAGCTTTTGCTATTTTCGTTGAGCGTTTTTCAACTTATCAAATGATCTTCGGTACTTTGGCGGTTATTCCATTGTTTTTGATTTGGATCTATTTAAGTTGGACTATCATTTTATTGGGGGCGGAATTGTGTCATGCCTTTGGCTCATTTAGGGATAAAGCTAGTATCAAACAACAAGAGGTTTTTATACAGCTAGTTAAGCTATTGCAACTATTTGCTTATAAACAGACCACAGGTCATCTAGTCAAAGAGCAAGACTTAATGGATTTATTTGATGGACAAGAAAATAGGCATAATTATGAGTTTTATTTAAACAAGTTATTAGAGCATCGTTTGATTATGAAAGGTGAGGAGAATAACTATTGTTTAATTAACTCAAAAGATACACTTAGTTATGAGGTTATTTATTTGATGTCTGATAGAAAGATTCCTTCGATTGAGGCTATTGAATCGGCTTCTTTATCGCAAGAAACTAAAAAAGAGCTCGTGTCTTTATGTAAAGCTATACCTAAATTGTTTAATGATCTTTCGGTAACTGAATATCATCAAGAGAAATAGAGTTCATAAGGTCATCATCTTCTAAAGATGGTTCATTATCTTTATTATTTTCACTAGGGAGTGTGGACCAAGGAATAATATCAACGTCATCTTTAATTTCTTTCGCAAGTTCTTCTCTTAGTTCGTAGACTTGATAACAAAAGTGATCGATATAAGAGGTTTCTTCCAATTGAGCTCGTGGTCTTATTTCAACGGCTTGATCTAAACCTATCATCGCATAAACACGGTTAGGTTTGGCTGAACCTTGGGATGAGATAAGCGTTTGTGAGTGATTTCCATTAATATCAGTTGCTGAAACAACAATGCCAACTTGTCCGCCTTGTTCATTTTTTCCTTGGTGAAGGACTAAACGAACCGGTTGATATTGACCATCAATATAATTTAAGCCGAGCATGGTGCCCGTGTGTTTGTCGCCAGTATACCAGCGCGAAATGGCTAATCGCCAGTGGCTTGCTGGTTTGCCATCCATATATTCTCTAATTAAAGCAACATCACCCAGTTTAATATGAGGTAGCATATAATGACGTGAATTTAAGCCAATACCATGGTTACTGACATTGTTAACTTCCCAAGTTAGTTGCTCTTTTTGATCAATTTGGATTAACGATTTAATATCATCAAAACTTAATGATTTGTCTTTGTTCTTTTGAAGAGCATTTAAAATAAGATTGATTTTTTCAAGTCCCCAAATAACATCAACTTTGGTTACTACAGGATAACGTCTTGAATTTCTTTCAATGCGAGATTTCCATTGTTTAGAGAGGTGTTTCCACAAGCTCTTTGCCGAGTCTGACGTAATGGATGGATGAAAAGTATTCTCTGGCAAGGCTTTTTTCTCTTCAAAATTGGCTTGATCAAACTCAATTCGTTTAAGAATTTTTTGGGTTAGTAATAAGCGAATTTTAGGGTCTTCTGGATCATCGAGTTCTTGAGTAACAAAGCTTGGTTTGTTTTCGCTAGTTACATCAATAATAAAGCAAGCTTCTTTTTCAAAGTCATCAGGATCCTCAGAAATATAAGTCAGCTTGCGGCAGTTATATAAATAATAGAAAATCTGCCAGTGTTGGCTTGAGTCTAAACGATAAGGATCGGCAAGGGCAATTAAACAGTTTCGAATATAATTTTGTTCGATCGTTGGTAAACAATAGGTTTCATCAACGGGGGTTTCTAGGTGTTCTATTTCATCTTTACCAGAATGAGCAAAGAGTGAATTAATCTCGCGCCAAAGATAAATTGGAATCGGACTATATTTTTCATACTGCTCAATTAGCATAATACCTAAGTAGAAGACTGAAAAAGCGATAGCTCTGATTTTTATTTTATTTTTACCCCAGAGCTGACTTTTATGTTGGCAATCATTAACAATAATTTTATGAGCAAAGGCCATTTCGCGAGTTAAGTTACGAAAGCGTTGCAGGCTTTCTTCTTCACAAAAAGAGTTTTTTACTGATGTGGTGGTTTTTGGTCGGTAAAAGTCATGAATAAGTCGATAGGTTTTATCAAATAGTTCGACCAAGGCAGCTCGGCGTTTATAATTAATTTCTGTACGATTTAGGCTTGATATTGCTCGGGTTATTTCGGGTAGTGCTTTTGACATATCGCCAAGAGGAAGTGAGTTAAGCCAATTAGATAATTTAGCATGTTCCGTTTCAACTAAAATATGTTGGCCTTCCTGTTGAGAAGGAATCGTCAGCTTTAAATTATCCATAATTAAACACCTAATACTAACCAATTGGAGTTAATGGACACATTCACTGAGAATAATAAATTAATCATTTTTACAGCATCGCTTTAAAAATATAACTGTTTTGAAAAATAGGTTCATAGGTATCAGTTAAATTAATCAATGAAAATCTGTCAATTGGCTTTTAATTGCTTTAATATTGCTGCTTGATTGTTTTAATTTTTATGCTTGTTTATTAACCAAACAGCTACTAGCCAAATAAATTAAAAAGTAACCATTTTTCAATTAGTTACTAATATTCAAAGAAGCTTATCATAAAGCCTGTACAAGATACAAAAGCAAAGCCATTATTTCTATGCCATTGATGAAAACTATAGCATATTCTCACAAGATAGCAGGCTTTGCTTTAATAACAGGGTTTGTTTTATTGATGTTAATCAGCTCTTGCACCAATAAACCTGAATTTAAATTACTTAATGGTACTAATACTCGCCTAGAAGATTATCAAGGTCAGTGGGTATTGGTTAATTTTTGGGCGGCCTGGTGTCAACCATGCAAAGATGAAGTCGGTGAACTGAATTTATTATTATCTAAGTCAAAAGAGCTTAATCTTGAGATCTTAGCGATCAGTTATGATCCTTTAGATAATCAAGAGCTACTCAAATTGATTGATGATTGGAATATTGAATATCCAGTGATGGCAACGGATCCAGTGCCGATTTTACCTTTTTCATTACCGGCGAGTTTACCGAGCCATTATTTAATTAACCCTGACGGAGAGCTAGTTGAGACGTTATTTGGTAAACAAACCCTTAAAAGTATTCAACTAGTGTTAGAAAAATCAAAAAAACAATTTAAAATCAATTGATTACAAGTTATTATTGAGGTTTTTTATTAAGTTATATTGATATTGCTTACTCCGTGTTAGGGCTTCTAAGCAATAAAATGAGCACTGGTATAGATTTTTTTCTACTTTTCTATAATAGAATCGCTAAAATTATGTTATAAATTCGCTAGTTACGAAGATTACTTAGTTATATTTTTAAAATTTTGCATATTTAATTTATATAGTGGACATTCTAAATGACAATTCAAGCACGCTATTTTCAGTTTTTCATTTTTACTCTATTTATTATTAGTTTCTGTCAGCCAGGCTTAATTAATGCAGAAGAAGCGCTTAAAACGACTGAAGCTAAACTGGAAGAGCTTAAGAAAGAAGTGCTTAATGTTAACCGCGATCTTTTCATTTTAGAAGAAGACTTACTTTTTCCAGCATCAACTCAAGTTGCTATTTATTTATCAGTTGATGTGGGGCGATTCTTTGCTCTTGATAATGTGAAGTTAAAACTTGATGATAAAGAAATTACACATCACCTCTACACTGAAAACGATGTTAGCGCGCTTCATCGAGGCGCTATTCAAAAGCTATTTTTAGGCAATTTAGGTACTGGTAAACATCAACTAGTCGCTATTGTGTTAGGTATTGGACCTAATCAAAGAGAATATCGCAATGCGGTTTCATTTGATTTTACTAAAGGGACAGATCCTCAGTCGCTTGAAATTCAAATACGTGATAATAGTAAAAAACAGCAACCTACTTTAGAAGTGGTTGAATGGTAGCTCTAAATTATATAGCTAGGTTTAACCAGATAACTAACTGAGCGTAATAAAATAAACGTGTCTAACAACATAACTGGGTTTGATAAGATATTGTGCTATACAAGTTAATCGCCTTATTTGCCAACCGAACAAGTGTTCGAGCTATCCTTATAGGGAGTCTTGTTGGCTTCTGTTCTAACTTATTAGCTGAAGAAGTTTCATTAGCTCAAGAAGCTTCATCTGATCAAATTCTTACTCAGTCCAAAGAAGATTTAAAAAAGCCTATTGTTTTGCAGGACTTGGCCTATGGCAATATTTTATTTGAATATTATCGTGGCAATATTCTTGATGCTTTAAATGCTATTCTAGTTGCACAAAAGCGAGGTTTATTAACGCATCATAGTCAAAGTGCTCGCTTGTTATCTGGCGTTATTTATTTAGATTTAGGCATGATAGCTCGAGCAAAAAATATTTTTGATGAGTTATTAACTGAAGATGATCTTAAGAGTGAGCTCTTGTCTCAGTTGGAGTTTTATTTAGGTAAAATCCATTATCGTCAAAGTGATTATCAAGAAGCTACTTTCCGTTTAAAGCGTTCAGTTGATTTTGTTGAACCAGATTTAAAAGATGATGCCTGTATCATGCTAAGTAACATGGCTCTATATCGTAAAGATCTTGAATCGGCTCGCCAATGGTTATCCTTAGTCAGACAAGATACACGTTTGGTCTTTTTTACCCGTTACAATCTGGGTATTTCTTTTTTGCGTGAAGAGAATATACAACAAGCAGCGCCTTTGTTGAATGATATCTATGGTCTAACTGGCGAAGAAGATAAGCGTGATTATGAAAAGTCCATTGAAAAGCAATATGAAAAAGATAAAACGATTAATAGCTTACAAGATAAGGCTAGGGTTGCACTTGCTTACTATTACTTGTCAAATAAAAACTATACAACTGCACGAGAACACTTTTTAAAGATTCGTTTAAGTTCACTTCATTCTAATAAGGCGTTATTAGGTATGGGTTGGAGCTATTTAAATGAAGGCGCTTATAATAAAGCTTTATCTTATTGGCTGGAATTACAAAAGCGTGATATTAGAGATATTGCTGTACAAGAATCCTTATTAGCGGTTCCTTTTGCTTATCAAAAGTTAAGCTCTATGCAGAGTGCACTGGATAATTACTTATTGGCGGCAGAAAAGTTTCAGCAACAAATTAGTTTCATTAACCAAATTATGTTAGAGATCGATCAAAGTGAGCTTATTGAAAAGTTTATTAAAAAAATTACTGATGCGAATGCTAAGTTTGATGAAATAACTGTACAGGATTCTCAATTGTTGGATGATAAGTTTGATTATTATTTATTTGAATTGATTTCACAGCATCAATTTAATGAAAAATTTAAAAACTATCAAAAGCTTGGCAAACTATCGACCATTTTATCTTATTGGAAAGAGCAACTTCCTTTGTTTGATAGTATTTTACAAACGAATCAACAACGTTTTGAAGAGCGAATTCCTAAAACTGAAAGTTATTTAGCTGAGGGCTCCATTTTAAAATATAAGCGAGAGTTAATTGATATTAAGTTAAACATGCTCGCTGTTGAATATAATCAAAAGCTTCATGTTTTAGCTAATGAGCAAGAGTTAAAAATCATCTCCCGTATTAATCGAGTTTTAAAGAGCTTAGCTAAAATTCCTGCTGATAAAATAACCAATGAGCAAAAATTAAAAATCAATCGTGCTCAAGGTATCATGAGATGGCATATGGAAAGAAATCGGCCAGAAAGGCTTTGGGATATTAAAAGACAGGCTGTTCTAATCGAAGAAATGTTAGAAGAAGCGAGTGTTAGAAAACAAGCCTTATTTAATGCTAGAGAAATAGCTGAAGGTCGTTTTGCGGGATTTAAAGAAGGTGTTTCAGAAGGTACTCAAAAACTACTGGCTTTAAGAAATAAAATTGATTTACAAGCAAAAAATCAAGAGGGTGAATTAAAAGCGCTTATAAAAACCGTTTTAGCAAGAAGACGATCAGTTTTAGAGAATTTCTTATTACAAGCAGACTTATCTGTTGCTCGAATGCATGAGAAGTCTTTTTCGATTAAGGAGGCGAAGTAAATGATGTTTTATTATCATTCGCTTAATTTCTCTATTGGTCGTTGTTTTAAACTTGTGAAACTATTACTTATTATGATGCTTGGCTTGACTCTTTGGTCTTGCTCTCACTTTAAACTAATCAAACCATCTGATGAATTAAAGGCTGAAAATTTAGAACCTCGAGTTAGTTTTATTGACGTTCAGAGTGTTGAGGTTGAACCATCTAATATCGTTTCGGTTGATCCTGATATTGTGATTAAAAGTTATGAGCGATTACTGAATCGTGGTGATCCAGAAATACGCCGTGAAGCTATGCACCGACTAGCTGCCCTTTATATGAACTTAGGTGAGTCTCAGCTAACCGCTGAAGTAGCGAATACTGATGCTGCTCAAACTTTCAATAAGGCGATACAGCTTTATGAAAGCTTATTACAAGAATACCCTGAGCATAAAAATAATGAGGAAATTAATTATCAACTTGCTCGAGCCCATTCGTTAAATGCTAACCCTGAAAAAGCGCTTAATGTTTTAGATGGTATTGCTAAGACTGATGTGAAATCAAACTCATATACAGAAAGTCAATTTAGGCGAGGAGAGGCCTATTTTGTAAGAAAACAATATCAGGTAGCTGAAGAAGCTTATGGCCAGGTGATTCAACAGGGTGATAATTCAGAGTTTTATGATAAAGCGCTTTATAAAAGAGGTTGGTCTTTCTTCAAGCAAAGTTTATTTGATGAAGCCTTAAGTGATTTTTTTGATTTATATACCCGTTTGGTTTTCCAACAAAATAATAATCAAACTCAAAATAAACTGCTTACTGAATTATCGACAGATACGTTACGAGTTATAGGTTTGTCATTTTATAATATGGAAGGTGTTAATTCGATTAAAGCTTATTTTGAAAAAAGTGGTAGCCAAAACTTTGAAGATAAAGTTTATGAAGCATTAGCGCAGCTTTATATTGATCAAGAGCGTTATAAAGATGCAGCTGACACGTATTTAGGTTTTATTGATCGTAACCCTCTATCACTTGCATCACCAGATTTTCATTCTCAGGTTATCGATATTTATAAAAAAGCGGGTTTCCCAAGTTTGATTTTACCAGCAAAAGAAAGTTTTGTTGTTAAGTATGGTGTTCGAAGTGAGTTTTGGAAAAATTACAGTGGAAAAGTCATCGATGACTTAAGACCATTATTGCAGGAACACTTACAAGATATATCAACTTTCTACCATGCGAAGTCGCAAAAATCGAAAAAGAGAAGCGACTACTTAATAGCCGCAGATTGGTATAGGCAGCTTTTAGCTTCAATTGATATTAATGATTTAGAATCGGATTCAAAATATCGCTTTTTGTTGGCTGAAGTTTTATCAGATGGGAAAGACTACCCGTCATCTGGAAAAGAATATGAAGTCGTGGCTTATAAAAACCCAGCGAGTCAGTTTTCAAGAGATGCGGGTTATCGTGCTTTGGTTGCTTATCAGCAAATCATTTACCCAGATACGGCAACACCACTCGAAAAGTTATTGCCTTCAATTCAAAGTGGTGAAAAGTTTAGCGAAACTTTTCAAAATGATGCTAAAGCGCCTGAAATTTTAGCCCGAGTTGCTGAACAACAATTAATGATTCAAGATGTTGTTGCAGCAATGGGATCAAGTCGTAAGCTTTTATTATTACCAGCACAAATTACTGAACAGCAGAAAAATAGAGCCAATATTATTATTGCTAATGGTTTATTTGATTTAAAACGCTATCAAGAGGCAGAGGTAGCGATTAATCAAGCTTTGACTTCTAAATCTTTAGGTGAAAAAGAAAAGGCCAATTTAAAACAAAGACGTGTTGAATCAGTGTATAAATTAGCTGAATCGGCTCAAGCGGCGAATAAACTACCAGAGGCTATCGATTTATTTTTGAAAGTTAAACAGCTTGAGCCTCTATCCGAAGTCGCTGCCAATGCTCATTTTGATGCGGCAACACTTTTTATACAGTTAGAAAAGTGGTCTGATGCTGTACAATTATTAAATGCTTTTAGAAATGATTATCCTAGTCATAAGTTAGCTCAATCAATACCAGAAAAATTGGTTTTAATTCATGAAAAGAAACAAAATTGGGAAGCTGCTGCAGATGAATATAAACGTTTAGCGAATCTACAAAAAGATCCTGAGTTGGCTAGGGAAGGTCATTGGAAAGTCGCTGAACTTTATTTGAAAGCTAAAAAAACCTCAAAAGCAGTAGAAGCTTTTAAGTATTATGTATGGACCTATCCGTTGCCTTATTTATTTTCACAAGAAGGGCGTTATCATTTAGTTAAGCTTTATAATGACGCTAGTGATAAGACTGAAAGTCTATTTTGGCGTCAAAAACTGGTAGAGTCTTATCGTCAGAATAAATCAAATAATAATGAGCGAACAACCTTCTTAGCGGCAGAGTCTCAATTTATTTTAAGTGAAGATTTTTTCAAAGACTTTCAAAGCATCAAACTTAACTTGCCATTAAAAAACAGCTTGAAAAGGAAACGTGCTGCAATGACTAAAGCATTGGATGCTTATAATGGAATTGCACAGTTTAAAGTGGCTCAATTTACTACCGCTAGCACGCATAAAGTTGCACGGATTTATCAAATACTATCAGATGACTTAATGGACTCTCAAAAGCCTCAAGGACTTAACGAAGAAGAGCTTGAAGAGTATGGTTTCTTACTCGAAGAGCAGGCTTTGCCATTTGAAGATAAAGCGATTAATTATTTTGAAATTAATGCCCAAAGAACTAAGGGTAATATTTATGATGATTCGGTTCGTTCAAGTATTGAATCACTTAAAAAGCTTAAGCCTGCTCAATATGATAAAAGTGAACGTTTAAAGGAGTTACTTGATGTTAACTTTTAATCTGACTTATCGATACCTAGTTATCGTTCTGTTAGCAATGTTTTCAATAGCCTGTAGCCAACGCCCAGTTAAACAAGAAATCGAAACTTCAGAACAGGAGTTGGTATCTACTAAAGGTCAATTGGTGGATCCTAATATTCCCGATCCTATGAAGAATATTGATTTACCTTTGCCGTTAATTAAAGGCTATGATGAAGTGGCGAGCTTATTAAAAGCAGAGAGAGCTAATGAAGCCATTGAACGTTTACAATCTTTATCACAAGAACACCCAACTTTTTCAGGGGTTAACTATCGCTTATCCAGACTTTATTTAGCACAAAAAAATCATCAAGAAGCTTTAATTTCAGCTGATAAAGCCATCGAAATTAACCCTAATAATTATTATGCGCTTAATTTAAAAGGTGTTATCTCAAGAGAATTAGGGGAATTTCAACAAGCTAAACAAGCCTACCTTGATTCTATTGCCATTTATTCACAGTTTGCTGACGCACATTTAAACTTAGGTATATTAGCCGATATTTATTTATATGATTTTCAATTAGCGCTTAAGGAATATCAGGTTTATTTGACTCTGGTAACAGAAGACAAAAAAGTGTCTGGCTGGTTATTAGATTTACAGCGACGAGCAACTCAGGAGAGTCCCTAATGTATCTGATTAACAGCTTAAGTAAAATGATTAAAAAATCACCAGCTATTGGGCTGCTACTTGTTTCGATAACTTGTATGACATTAGTTGCGGAAGAGGCAAAACAAGAAGAGCAAAAACAGGACGAGCAAAAGAAACAAACTGAAACATCAAAAAATACCATTGAAGAGTCAGTTTTAGGAATGAATGTCTCTGGTAATCGAGAATTACCTAATGTACTCTATATTATCCCTTGGAAGGGGAGTTTTACTGGGGGAAAGTTACCAGAAATTACAAGCTTAATTGATGAAGTTTATGAGCCGGTTGATCCTGATGTTTTCGCTAAGCAAGTTGATTTCTATCAGCAGATCACTGAAACGGCCAATGAAAAAGAATAAAATAACTCACTAAAACCGCTAGTTTTAATCATTAACTAGAGTTTATGTGAACTAATCAGTGGGCAGAAAAAGTAAAAACACATTATACTTTAGCCAATTAATTAGAATGAATTATTTATAATAACCAACTTTTTATATGGCAAGTCAACTTAACACTTTGACATTTTATTAGATAGAGGCACCTTATGGCTGAGTCACAACTAACTAGCACAACAGAACAAGCAGAGCTGAGTACCTTTGAAACCATTGTAAGCTTTTTTCAGGATGGTGGTATTTTCATGTATTTTATTATGGTTGTTTTTATTATTGGTTTAGCTATTGCCGTTGAACGATTTATTTATCTTAATTTAATCAAGCTAAAAAACCGTTCAGCCTGGAAACAGTTATTACCAATACTTAATCAAGGTAACTTTAGACAAGCCATGCAAGTAGCAACTAATTCTCGCTCAGCAGTGGGTCGAATCTTGGCTTATGGTTTATCTAAGGTGGGTCAAGGTCGTCGCCATGATGATTTAGAAATGGCCATGGAAGAAGGTTTAATGGAAGTCTTACCTCGTTTAGAAAAGCGGACAGCTTATTTAGCTACTTTTGCTAATATTGCAACACTTTTAGGCTTACTAGGAACCATCTTAGGTTTGATTAAAGCTTTTACTGCTGTTGCCAATGTTGACCCAGCAGAAAAAGCCAACATTCTTTCTGCGAGTATTTCGATTGCTATGAATACAACGGCTTTTGGTTTAATTGCGGCTATTCCATTACTGCTGTTATTTACTTTTTTACAGACTAAAACAACGGAAATTGTTGATAGTATTGAAATGGCTTCGGTTAAATTTGTTAATTTAATTCGTGATGCCAATAGTGCTAGTGATTCTAAAGCACCCGTTAATAAGCCCAAGCAATAATCACTGCTGATTAGCACTGAATAATTTATAGGGTTCATTGAATGTTCCGAAAACGTCGCTCAAAAAGAACAAAAGAACATAATGCTGAATTAAATATTACCGCTTTTATGAATTTAATGGTGGTGTTAGTCCCTTTTCTGTTGATCACGGCGGTTTTTTCTCAGGTTTCTATTTTAAAGTTAAATTTGCCTGAAGGAACAACTGAAATTGTTGAAGATGAAAAAGAGCCACCAAAAGCTTTGGAAGTGGTTATTCGAGAAAATCGCTTTGATATATTAGAGCGAAGCTCAGGACCTTTGAAGACTATCCTCAATAAAAGTGATGGAAAGCATGATTACGAGGCATTGAACAGTTATTTACAAGAGGTTAAAGCGCACCCTGAGTTTAATACAGATACTGGTGTGACTTTATTAATGGAGATGGATACAGAGTATGATATTTTAGTTCAAACGATGGATGCTGTACGATTAATTGTTCGAGAAGAAAGAGAATTAGATGAGTATGGTCATTTGATTCAGGGTGAATTATTTCCTAGCATTTCTATGGGCGATGCACCGCCAGATTCTTCTGCTAATTCAACAGCTAAAGGTGAAGGCTAGATGAAGCAGTCATACCGAGCAGCTCGTATGAAGCGCCATCATAAGCGTTTTGGAAGTAATAGTTTAAACCTCGTTTCTTTAATGGATATTTTTACTATTCTTGTGTTTTTTCTTTTAGTCAATTCATCAAGTGCTTTGCAGCTGCCAAAGAGTGAAGATCTTGAGTTACCTAGTTCTGTCGCTCAACAACTACCTAAAGAAACAGTTATTGTTTTGGTCAATGAAAATCAAATTCTAGTTCAGGGACGTTTAATTGCTGATGTTGGTACGGTGCTGAAGTCAGATAAAACATTAATTCCTCAACTACAAGCTGAAATGGCACTTCAAGCAGAAAATAGTCTACTGAGTGCAGAAGAAAAAAAGGAAGGTTTAGAAGTGACTGTTATGGGAGATAAAAAAATTCCCTATAAATTATTACGCAAAATATTAGCAACGCTTAGCTCAGCTAATTACACTAAAATTTCTATGGCTGTTATGAAGCGTAGTGATAAAAAACAAACTTCAGGCGCAGGAAGTTAGGCGCGCTTATGTCGAGTTATTCAATGCGTTCGCTACTTAATCCAATCTTACCTTGGGAACAAGATCAGGAAGAAACTTCTCGTTTCAAAAAGATTTTGCTAATATTTTTAGGGTTTTCGTTAATCTTTAGTATCATTATTCCTCTAATTGAAATTAAAAAGCCTGAACGGAAAAAGACAACAATTCCGCCACGCTTAGTTAAAATGATTCTTGAAAAGAAAAAGGTAATTAAGCCACCACCTCCGCCTGAGCCTAAACAGGAAGAGAAAAAAGAAGAAGAAAAACCTAAAGAAAAAGAGCCAGAAAAAAAACCTGAAGAGCCGAAACCAGAAAAGAAGCCA
>CAYPMT010000013.1:0-12041 GCA_964411875.1 uncultured Kangiellaceae bacterium | reverse complement strand
AAAAGAAAAATGCTAAAGAAGTAGCTAAAGAACACGCTGCGGTATTTGATGCCTTAGCAGACTTAAGAGATACTGAAGTTGTTGCTGATTTGGCCGACAGTCAAAATTTATCAAGTAATACAGGGCAAGCCGTAACATCAACACAAACACGTTCTTTAATTACTAAGAATGCGACCCAGGGTAGTGGGGGCATTAAAGTCGTTACAGCAAGCACTTCCTCTGGTACTGGTGGTAAATTAGTTGCGCAAAGTTCAGGCGCAGTTAAAAGCGAAATTGGTACAGCCATTGAAAACACTCAGCGAGTGGCTTCATCAGGTTCTGTTAAACGTAGTTCAGAAAATATTCAATTAACTTTTGAAAAATATAAATCGCAAATTTTTTCTTTATATAATCGAGCTTTAAGAAAAAATCCAGGCTTACAAGGAAGCGTTAATTTCAGATTGGTTATTGAGCCTAATGGCAAGGTTTCTCAATGTACAATTGAGTCTAGTGAGCTAAATGATTCTGCATTAGAAAAACGCTTGATTTCCCGAATCAAACGTATTGATTTTGGCGCAATGAATGTTGAAGTTTGGAATGATACTTATTTGATTAATTTCTTTCCCGGTGGTTAGTAATAAAAATGTGGTTAGTTATAAAAATCATGCTCAATCCAAATTAAAGTACGTCACAAATTTAACTATATAAGCCAGTGATACGCTTTTATTTATTTAATTTTTTTTCGGCTCTCATAATCGCTGTTTTTGGTCTGTCTTTTCAGCTTTACGCAAGTCAACCAAGCTCAAAATGGTACAGCCATAGTTTTGATGTTATGGGCACCCAAGCAAAAATTGAATTTGAAAGTGATGATGTAAAAAAAGCTAAAGAATTAACTCAACAACTCGTTAGTGAAATGCAGCGAATCGATTCTTTGATGAGCCCTTATAAGCCAGATAGCGAGCTCTCTTTAGTGAATCAAAAAGCGGCTCAAAAACCTTTGAAAATCTCTCAAGAGTTATTTTTTGTTGTTAAACGTTCAATGGAATTTTCCCATATAACTAATGGTGCATTTGATATTACCTTTTCGAGTGTCGGTTATTTGTATGATTATCCTAAACAGATCAAACCAAGTAAAGAAGTCATAGCTGAGTTAAAAACAGCTATAGACTATAAACAGTTGATTTTAAATGAGGCTCAAACGAGTATTTATTTTAAGGATGACCGAATTAGAATTGATTTAGGTGGTATTGCAAAAGGTTATGCGGTTGATCGTTGTATTGAATTATTAAAAAGTGCGGGAATTAAAAATGCTTATGTCAATGCTGGAGGAGATAGTCGTTTAATAGGCAAGAAAAATAATCGTCTCTGGTATATTGGTATTCGTCATCCTCGTGATGAAAACAAATTCTTAACTAATCTGCCCTTAGAAGAAGTTGCTTTATCAACATCCGGTGATTATGAGCGTTTCTTCATTCAAGATGAGATTCGTTATCATCATATTATCAACCCACAGACAGGTACTTCTGCAAAGCAAGTGCAAAGTGTGACTATTTTAGCTGAAGACTCTCTAACTGCAGATGCTTTATCAACCAGTGTTTTTGTTTTAGGTGTCAATAAAGGTTTATCTCTGATTAATCACCTAGCGGATGTATCGGCCATCATTGTCGATAACCAGGGTAAGCTTTTTGTTTCTGATGATATGACGTCTATTAATTAGTCTGCTATTGATTAGAAACTAGCTTTAGGCTTTGAAAAAGAGCTAATTGGTATTAACAGCAGCTTTTATCGGTTGGTTCTTATCTAAACTTAGATTATTATTGTCGACAAAGATTGAGACCCGCTATGCCATAGTCGTGTCAAAGTTACCGTTATGTGAAAATTATCTATATTTGAATTTTTTATGTTTAAAAAATATTTTATGCTCAAAAAAACGCTGTTATTAGCCATTATTAGTCTATTTTGGGTTTCACTTGTGTCTCATGCGGTGATAGTCGAAAACTTATATCAATCAAAAGTTGAAGTAAGCAAGCAGTCGAGTAAACTACCTTGGAAGACTGTCTTGGCAGGGTTTAAGGAGGTTTTGGTAAGAAAAAGTGGTTCAAGTCAATTATTAAGAAGCCACGATGTTCAACAGGCCTATGCTAAGGTTACCACTTATTTGCAACGTTACGAATATGTTAAGGAGATGGACGAAGAAAATAATGAGCGGCTTTTTTTACTACTCAATTTCTCACCTAAATTAGTTGATGACTTAATTCGTGTAGCAGATATGCCTATTTGGAGTAATAACCGACCGGTAACACTTATGTGGCTTGCTTTGGAAGAGTCTTCTCAAAGGGAAGTAATTAAAGAAGAAGAAGGGCTAGATACTTGGTCAAATAAGCTTAATCAAGCGGCTCAACGGCGGGGCGTTCCAATGATATTACCTTTGATGGATTTAGATGACCGACAGAGTTTAAATATCAATGATTTATGGGGGCGCTTTCCTCAACCAATACTGTCAGCTAGTAGCCGTTATAGTGCTGATGCCGTTGTCGGAGGTAGTATTCGTCGATATTCTGGCTTTTGGCAGGGAAGGCTAGTTTATTTGAATCAAGGCATTGAACAAAATTTTGAACTTAAAGAAAATAGTTTAGAGTTATTGTTTAATGCAATTGTTGATCAAGTGGCTGAATTATTATGTCAAAAGTATTGTGTTGTTGAAGCTTATCAAAGTAACCAGGTAACCATTCAGGTATCAGACATTAAAGATTATAAAGCCTTTTATTCGCTTAAAAAAATATTATCTGATTTACCTTCAATACGTAGCCTTGATGTGGGCCGAGTTGCTCAAGATCATGTTCGGTTTTCGATTAATTTGCTTGGTGATATTAATTCTGTAAGGGAAGGTATTAAGTTGATTGGTCAATTATCATCACAAGATAAACCTTACCCAGATCCATTTATGACATCCGTTCACAAAAATCAGTTCAATCAACCGGATACTCAAGTGATAGAAGGCTTACCTAGTCCAGCAGTTGATAATATTCTTTATTATCGGTGGGAAGAGTGAACTGGCGTTTTTTACCTAATTTAATCACTCTGATAAGAGTTCTCTTATTAATTCCTTTGGCTTATTTTTTATTGGCAAAAAATTATAAGATTGGTGTTATTTTATTTTCCCTTGCTGGCTTTTCGGATGCTTTGGATGGTTTCTTGGCTAAGCGATTTTCATGGGTGAGTCGTTTTGGCGCTATTATGGATCCTTTAGCAGATAAAGCTTTGCTTATCATTACTATGGCTATATTAACGTTTAATGGATATTTGAGTTGGTGGTTATTTGCAGCAGTTACTGTTAGAGATGTTTATATTGTTGCCGGAGCTTATTTGTATCATAAAATCATAGGACCTTATGATATGCAACCGAGCAATTTATCAAAGCTTAATACTTTTGTTCAGCTTTTATTATTGATGACTTTACTCATTTCATTAAGTTATTATGCCCTACCTAATCAATGGATTGACTATCTTGTTATGCTGACTTATGCCACAACCATTTTGAGTGGGCTTCATTACACTTGGGTATGGGGGCATCGTTTTAAAACAGAGCTTAATGCCAACCGGTCATTTTAGAAAATAATTGTTATGTTGCAGTTACCTTTAGATATTATTTTGGATGATTCCGCTAAGTTTAATAATTTTTTTTCAGCAGAAAATAATCAACTAGTATCTCGTTTAAAAAATATTAATCAAACTAAAGATAATTTGATTTTTGTTTGGGGAAATACTGACAGTGGAAAAACCCATTTAGCTCAGGCATTATGCCATCAGTTTGATAGCCAAGATTTTTCAGTGGCTTATATCCCATTAACCAATTCACTGCTAAGTCCAGAGATCCTTAACGGAATAGGGGAAATGAACTTAGTTTGTTTAGATGATTTGGATAGCATTGTCGGTCAGGCTAATTGGGAAGAAGCCCTATTTGATTTGTATAATTTAGTTAAGCAACTGAATAATCGATTAGTTATTTTTAGCCAGTACCCACCCAGTGAATTAACCTTAAACTTAGCGGATCTGCTTTCAAGATTTATGGCTATGGAAGTTTATAAAATCAATTCTCTTAATGAACAGCAAAAACAGCATTTTCTTCAACAAAGAGCCCAGAATCGTGGGCTTGTGATTAATGATGATGTAGCTAAGTTTATTTTATCGAGACAGAGTCGTTCATTAACAGACTTAATTCAATCGATTGAGAAGATAGATGAAGTTAGTATAGCCAAACAAAGGAAGGTCACCATTCCTTTAGTTAAAGAAATTTTTAAGTTATAGCTATTTATAAAATTTAAATTATGACCGAGAACGCCTCTTCAAAAACTAAGGTTTCACAACCCAGTGCTTCTTCTCAGCAAGTTGAGCGAGAGAATTTTGCTTTTTCTGGCACTAAACGTTTATACACGAATGATGGATTAGAAAAATTATCTGCAGCAAAAGTTTGTGTAGTTGGTATGGGTGGGGTTGGCTCATGGGCTGTAGAAGCACTTGCAAGAACCGGAATTGGTCATATTCAATTGATTGATTTGGATGATATTTGTGTGACTAACACTAACCGCCAAATTCATGCTCATCAAGGTAACTATGGTCGTTTGAAAGCGGAGGCCATGGCTGAGCGAGTTTTAGCGATTAATCCTCAGTGTCAAGTTTCAGTTGATGTTGATTTTATTAATCTAAACAATCAAGAGCTATTATTAAGTGAAACACCTAGCTTTGTTATTGACGCTATTGATAGTGTTGCTGCTAAGGTAGCTTTAATTGCTTATTGTAAACGTCATAAAATAAAAATTATTACAATAGGTGGTGCTGGAGGACAAAAAGACCCCTTAAAAATTACAACAGCTGATTTAAGTCGTACTTGGCAAGATCCGCTTGCAGCAAAAGTTCGTAGCGAATTAAGGCGTTGTTATAATTTTACTAAAAATCCTAAAAGGCGTTTTGGTATAGAGTGTGTTTACTCAACTGAGCAGTTAAATTATCCCACCGTTGATGGCAAAACGAGTTATGAAAAGTCATCAATTAATCAAGACGCCGGCAAGTTGGATTGCGATACAAGCTTAGGCACTAGCGTTATGGTAACAGCTACTTTTGGCATGATAGCCGCTGCTCGAGTGGTTGAGAAGTTAACTAAAGCCGTTTAGCCTTAAGAAAGTGCTAGTGGTTTATATTTTTATGATTAGAGATTAGGATAATAGGACATTTCTCTTGCTTTTCTGATGTACAGAATTAACTCATTTTCAGCTTCTTTCTGAGAGTCGAAAGGACCTTCTTGGCTTTGTTCTCTTGTTAAGAACCACCAGCCATCATTGGTATGATAATAACGTTCGCTTCTAAACCAAGTTTTTTTCTGTTCCCCTGAACGATTTTGCATATTTTCCTCAATTTATTAGCATAATTTACTACCTGCCTATTAACTTTAGTCTATCTTTTGTTCTTGCGAATAAACTTATAGGGCTTTTATTTCAAAGTCAATGATTGTCTTTAGTGCTTTCACTTGGTTATTGATTAAATTTTTTTGGTTAATTTATTTCATATAACCTACTGTATTTATTGGCATTATCCAGCTATTATAGGTCTTGTATGAAAAGTTTAATAAATGAATTACTATAGCAGTTCATTTTAATGAGTTAATTATAGAAAAAACTAATAAAAACAACGGATAGAGATAACTTTAGTGAGTGCAATTCAAATTCCAGGTTATAAAATTATTCGCACTTTAGGTGTTGGTGGTCAAGCAACCGTTTATTTAGCTGTTCAAAAGGGCTTTGATAGGGAAGTTGCTTTAAAAGTCATGTCACCGGCCTTAGCGGCTGATCCTTCTTTTGGCGATCGCTTTATTCGAGAGGCTAAAATAGTTGCTCAATTATCTCATACTAATATTGTCACGGTTTATGATGTTGGCCAAAGCGGTAATTTTTATTATTTAGCAATGGAGTACCTGCCTGGTGCTGATCTTAAAAAAAGGATTGCTGATGGTATTAAAGCCCAAGATTGCTTGGATATTATTAGTAAAATTGCCGTGGCTCTGCATTTTGCACATGCTAAAGGTTATATTCATCGTGATGTTAAATCGGAAAACATTCTGTTTAATGAAGAGGGTGAGCCACTCTTAACTGACTTTGGTATAGCTAAAGCGTCAAACTCTTCAACTCAAATGACTCAGACAGGCAAATTGATTGGCACGCCAGAATATATGAGTCCAGAGCAATGCCGAGGCAAAAAAATTGATGGTCGCTCCGATCTCTATAGCCTAGGTATTATTTTTTATGAAATACTCACGCGAGAAGTGCCTTTTTCTGGTGAGGATTCTGTTGCTGTCTGTATTAAACATGTGACAAAGCCCATGCCTGAATTACCGGTTCGGCTAAAACGTTTCCAATGGTTTATTGAGCGACTTTTAGCGAAAGATCCAGAAAAAAGATTTCAAAATGGCGAACAACTTATTGAAGCGATTAAACAGTTTAAATCAACGGGTCAGTTTGATGCTTCTAGTGTTGAATCAAGATTAAATAAAACCGACGCCAGTCGAACTGAACCTGATAAAACTCAAGTCATGGATTCAGATGATTTTGAACAGTTTCAGGAATTTGATGATTTACATACAGAAAGAAGAGCGCAAATCTCTGATATTCATCCTAAAAGCCGATGGCCTAAAGTTTTTGCTGCAAGTGTTTTTTTATTAGCATTAGCTGGTTTTTTTACTCGACAATATTGGTTTCAAGATACCTATGCTTGGGTGGAATCCAATTGGTTGAAAACGGTTTCTGAAAAGTCATCCAATAATCAAATGGCTAGTAATGAAAAAGTTGAATCAGATAGTCGTAAAAATCAAAAGGTATTAAGCGAACAAAAAACACCAAGTGTGATTGAGCTACTTCAGCAAGCTGACGCACTTGTTCAATTTGTTCCACAAAAAGTTTCAGACATTAAACAAGCACTGAAATTAATTGCTACGGCTAATACTCTAGAACCTAACAATAAAAATGTTGAGCAGGTTTATCAGAATATTTTAAATATCAGTCTTTCAGAGGCAAATAATTTAGCTGAAAAGTATAACTTTGATGGAGCCAGAGAGTGGTTAACCTTAGTTGAATATGAACAACCAGAACATCAACTATTGACCGTAACCAAGCAAAATGTTGAGCGTTTAAAAACTGAGTATGATGCGAACGAAAATGATAGGGCCGCTAGAGCTCAGCAAGTCAATGAGCTTTTGCAAAAAGCAGACTTGGCTTTTCAAGAAAAAAAGTTATCTTTGCCAACAAAGGGTAGCGCTATTTATTATTATCAAGAAGCGTTAGCTTTAGATCCTGATAACCAAATGGTTCAGTCAGGGTTACAAAAAGTTGTTAATGCACATGTTGATTTAATTGATGAGGCTATAGCTGAAAAATCTTATTCAAAAGCTAAATCTTACTTGGCAAAGTTTGCTAGTTTATCTGATGACCAAGTGACTAAGCTAAGCTTACAGAAAAAAATAGAAAAAAGTGAGACAGAATACAATCAGACTATAAAAGATCGTCGTCGTATAGCCGCAATTCAAGCTGAGAAAAAACAAGCCGACTTAAATCGTCAAGAAAAACTAAATGACCCACTATTACAAATGCAGCTAGCCAGTAATTTGGATTCAGCTAAAAGTCTTGAGAAAGAAGCTCTGTTGGTAGAGCCAACGGGAAATAATGCTTTAGAAAAGTATCGTATAGTACTTAGTATCGATGAAAAAAATATTGATGCAAAAGCGGGCATAGAACGAATAGAGTCGGTAATTATCAAAAATATAACAACGGCTATCAATAATAATCAAAAAGCAGAAGCGCTTAACTGGTTAGGCAAGCTTGAGATACTGGATCAGTATTATCCTCAAATGCAGACTTATAAAGCTCAAATTGAGACGATGATTGAACCTATTGCTGAAGTGAATCAAGAAATTGAATTGAATAAAGAAATTGAAGTGAGTAAAGAAATATTACCTGAACAAAATACTCAAACTCTACCTGAAGCAAGTAATGAAATGAGTATTGATTCGAGTGATGATCCTTTAGTGAAAAGGTTTCCGGAGGCTGATGTACAGACTGACAGTTCAGATAATGAGATTTTAAGTAATGAAGGCTTAAACAGTGAAACGCAAGTGAATCAAAATGATACTACTATAGATTCAAACAGTGGCGAGCTTTTAATTGATATCAATGATGTTACAGCTAATAACGATGAGAATACAGAGTCAAATCAGCCCTCTTCTGATGAGATTGAAAAGTCGTCTAATGAGCTAATTGATAGTGCTATTCAAGAAGATGCTACAGAAAAACAAGACTCTTTACAAAGCTTACCTTCAGAAGAAAGTATTGTTGAAGAAGCCAATGATACTTTACTAAATGATACGTTGCAGCAACAAGATAATTTACTTGAGACGCTTGACGAAACCAAAATAAACGATATCATTCAGCAGGATTCTATTGAAAATGTAGAAAATGATAAGGCAACAGATATTATCGAGTAGTTATAGAATAGTTGCAGAATAATACTCCTCTTATTTATCACTAAGTATTTAGGTTTGATGTTATGAAAAAAAGTTTACTTTTAGCTATTTTATTAATTGTTTCATGTGGGCCTAAAAAAGCTTTAATTTCTCAACAGGAAATTGACCAAGCTAAAACAGGCGGTAATCTAGAAGCTTTATATGCTAAAGCGGATCAATTAGTTAAACAGTCTAAAGGTAGCGAACAAAAAGAAGCAACTGGACTACGTTCGACTATCGCTGATTTGTTAGTAGAAGAGCATAGCCCTCAAGTTGAAACTATTCTGGAACAACATAAAAAAGATATAAAAAGTGTTGATCGAAAAACCTTATTAGATAATCAAGCTGAAATTAAACCTATGCAGGAATGGTCGCCTAACGACTATAAACTACTCAATTCTCGATTAGATCAAGCTTTAGTTGAGACTAACAAGTTGATTAGCCAAGCGACTCTTAAAGCAAAGCAAAAACAGTCTAGCCCTGTAGACTATGTTAAAAACCTTAAACAGGCCAGTGAACTGGCTGGTGAAGAACAACCAGAAAGATTAGATTATGAAAAAGCTTTTAAACAATCGACTGAACAATTTTTATACGAAGGAAATCAGGCGTTATCTAAAAAATTATATAATACGGTTATCAAGTCTGCAGAAAAAGGTTTGTTGATAGATCCAAACAATATTCAATTTGAGTCTTTGCTTTCACAAGGTAAGGCTGGACTTTTTGAAAAAGACTTTCGTTTTGCTTTAGAAAATGGCAAGCCAGAAATGGCTTATCAAACCTTATCTAAAATTTCTGATGAGTCGGTATTTGTGCAGGTCAAAAAGTCGATGCAACCTAGTATTCTTGTGTTGGCTGATTACTTTGCCGGTAGCGCACAAAAAGCTTATCAGAGTGGTTATTTGGCGACAGCTTATCAAGACTTTACTAAAGCTCGCAATATTCAAAGTAAACTATCCATTTCACCAAAAGGATTTGCCCAGGAAAGAAATTTTCTTAATTTGCTTATGTCAAAAGCAAAAAATATCAGTCTAGGTGAAGGCAAGCGTTTGACTTATATGCGGGTTATTAATGAGTTTGATCCTTATTATCCTGGTTTAAAAACTGATTACTTAAAGCTTAAAGAACAAGTTAAAAAGCGCGCCTTGACTAAGCTGGCTGTGACGGATTTTAAAGAAATACCTTCGGGTAATTCAGTGATTGCTTCTATTGGTCGTCGCATTGCTAGTCAATTAGAAAAAACAATCTTTGAGCGATTGGGTAATGAAGTTTTGGTTGTTACTCACATTAATTCTGTGAATTCATATGGCTTTAATGGGTTATCATTAAAACTTGATGGTGAAGTTTTGCAAGCCGCCATCGAGTCACAGACTAATCGAGGGCAGCGTTCACAAGAAGTTCAAACGAGTGTTAATCGTGTTGAAACAGAAGAATACCTAGATTGGAAAAAACGTAAAAAAGGTGATGCACCTAATCAATATCATGAAACACCTATTAAGGAACAAATTGCTTTAAATGTAGAACACATACAAAAGCAAGCTATTGCCGAAGTTGGTTTTAAAATTGTTGAACCGGCTACCGGAAAAATCTTGCTGACAGATAACCTGCTTAAAGAAGCGGAATATAAAGGCGAATCGATCAATGAATATCAAAAGGGTGATTTTCATCAGCCTTATGTTAAAGCTGATTTACCCTCTGATATTAAAATCATGGATTCTTTAGCTACTCAACTTGCTGATGGGCTGGGTGAAAAATTATTAAAATATTTGCAAAGTCCAGAGAATGTTTTTTATGACAAGTACGTTCAAGCTAAAAACCGTGGTGACAAAACCAGTGCGACTGAATTGTTAGCTAATGCTTTGATTATCGCTGAAGATAAAAGCACCGCTGAAGATAAAAGTAAAAAGACTGATAACAATAAGACTACTGATGATTGGTATAGACAACTTAAATCGATTGTTCTTTAGTTTATGCTTAGCCTAAGAGCTTTTATCTGAATTAATTAGGTAATAGCGTGTGCTAATAGTGATGTATTATTAAATTAGAAATCTAGGCATCACGAGGTAGCATTGTTTCAACACAATGAATTAATTTTTGTGTAGTATTAGAGTGGCTTTGTTCTAATTGCTTTTTATTGGTTAGCTCCGTAATAGCCCAATCAATATGTTCTTTGACAAGTTCATTAGCCGTATTTTTTTTTGCTTCAAGTTGTTCAATTGTTTTTTCATTATATGGACTATTACCAATAGCCACGGCTAAGTTTCTTAACCAGTTTTGATAACCGATTCGGCGAATAGGGCTTCCTGCTAGTCGAGATAAAAAGGTTTCTTCATCCCATTGCCAAAGGGTTAATAAATCTATATCAACTAAATTGTTTTTGCCAGAAAAAGCTTGGTCTTGAGAAGTTTTAGCAAATCGATTCCAAGGGCAAGCGAGCTGACAGTCATCACAGCCATAAATGCGATTGCCGATAGGGCGTCGATATTCTAGTGGAATAGAGCCTTGATTTTCTATGGTTAAATATGAAATGCATCGAGTTGCATCAATTTTGTTATCATCAATAATCGCATTGGTTGGACATAATTTAATACAGGATGAACAGTTACCACAAAGATGATCAACTGGTTTATCAATCGCTAAAGGAATATTAATAAAAATTTCGCCGAGAAAAAACCAAGAGCCAGCTTTTTTGTTAATAATTAAAGAATGCTTGCCTTTCCAGCCTAATCCTGATTTTTCTGCAAAGGCGGTTTCTAATACTGGAGCACTATCAACAAAAACACGGTAATTTAAGTCAAAGTCAACTTCTAAACTTGATTTTAATTCTCGACAAATTGCATCGAGCTTCTTCCTTAAATGCTTGTGGTAATCTTTTCCTAGAGCATAGCGAGAAATATTAGCCTTTTGGTTATTTTTGAGTGGTAAGGCAAACTGTGCTTTATTAGGTAAATAATCATAACGAAATGAAATGACTCTTAGGGTTTCAGGGTGCAGTTTTTCAGGGGACTTCCTTAAATCTTGATTTCGCTCCAAATAGCTCATATCACCATGAAAACCATCTTTTACCCATTGCTTAAACTGCTCAAAATAATTTTCAGTACTCGTATTAGAAACTCGAGCATCCTGAAAGCCATGCGCTAAAGCAAGCTCATGGATTTTGGCTTTTATTTGTTCAAGTTTTTTCGAGGAAAGGCTCATTGAGTGAATTATACTGGATTCTTAATAAGAAATAATAAGTTAAACATTTAACTTCGAGTAAGTTATTAGAATTTTCTTCAAAACTACTTGAGTCTTTTCGGCCATTCCGTTAGATTATGCACCCGCTAGTTATTTTCTTACTATGCGCCATTAGCTCAGCTGGATAGAGCATCAGGCTTCGAACCTGAGGGTCGGGCGTTCGAATCGCTCATGGCGCGCCAAATTTTAAAACCCCACCTTGGTGAATTTTTTATTCCGTTTAGTTATTGATCAAGTATTTTTCATTATTTTAAGTGCTTTTTAATTAAAACAAGCGCTATAC
>CAYPMT010000012.1:0-34556 GCA_964411875.1 uncultured Kangiellaceae bacterium | reverse complement strand
AATAACAGTGCTACTCTAATAAAAAAATACGACTGTTAGTTTTTTTGAGATGAAAATGGCCAACGTGGGAACACTTTTATTTCGTGCCCAATATCTTGAGTATATTGTTTTTGAGAAAACTGGTAACGACAAAAACCGGCATAAGCAATCATAGCGCCATTATCCGTACAGTACTCATGTCTTGGATAAAAAACTTTTCCGTCACAAGCTGACATTAAATCGGCTAGTTTTTTTCTTAGTGATATATTCGCACTAACACCACCAGCAACCACTAAATTATTATAACCAGTTTGCTTTAAAGCCCGCTTACATTTTATAGCTAGGGTATCAATAACCGCTTCTTGAAAAGCTCTCGCAATATTGGCTTTCGACTGCTTACTATCGTCACTTGCTGCAACTCGATTAGCGGCAAAGGTTTTTAAACCACTAAAACTAAAATCAAGCCCCGGCCTATCTGTCATAGGGCGAGGAAATGCTTTTTCACTATCGTCGCCTTGTTCAGCCAACTTGGCTAACAAAGGTCCACCTGGATAACCAAGCCCCATAATTTTCGCTGTTTTATCAAAGGCCTCACCAGCCGCATCATCAATTGATTCACCAATAATTTGATACTCACCAAATTGCTTAACATCAACTAATAAAGTATGACCGCCAGAAACTAGTAGGGCCAAAAAAGGATAATCTGGTGATTCATCCTCTAACATGGGAGCCAATAAATGCCCCTCTAAATGGTGTATGCCTATCGTCGGTTTCTGCCAAGCAAAAGCTAAGCTCTTAGCTAGTGTCGCTCCAACTAACAATGCGCCGATTAAACCTGGGCCTTGAGTATAAGCAATAGCACTGATATCACTACCCTCACAATTAGCCTGCTTTAATGTTTTATCAATGATGGGCAATAGCTTTCGAACATGATCACGCGAAGCCAACTCAGGTACAACACCACCGTATTCATTATGTAATTTGATTTGAGAATACAGTTGATGAGCAATAATACCTTGATCTTGATCATAAATAGCCACGGCTGACTCATCACAAGAAGTTTCAATACCTAATATCTTTATGTTTTGCATAGGAACAAGCTAGAGTTTTACTGTGAGATTAAAATCGCATTTATTTGATTTATAATGAATTTAGGCTGTTTTTCATCTTTCCATCCATTGTCCATAAATTGAAAAACCACCCTGCGCCAACTAATATACAAATAATTTCTGGAAAAAACAATATTCAAGCCCTATACAGGCTTTGCATTCCAACAGAAAAAGCAGTAGAATTTGCGCCCTCGTCTTTTTGTTAGGCGACTTTATTGCTTTTGTATATAGTAAAGCTATATGAATTTATTTGTACTATATACTACTTTTATATATTTATAAATTGAATGTTAGGACAAAGATTAAATGCCAGCAGTTAAATTAAAAGATAACGAGCCATTTGACATTGCTTTACGTCGCTTTAAGCGTTCTTGCGAAAAAGCCGGAATTTTAGCTGAAGTACGTCGCCGTGAACATTATGAAAAACCAACTTCTGTTCGCAAACGTAAAAAAGCAGCTGCAGTTAAACGCTCACTGAAAAAAACGTCTCGCGATCAAATTAAGCGTAAGCGTTTATATTAAGATCAAACTAGACACGGATTTTATTTTACTAACAGCAAGTATTTGGTTTACTGCTGTTATAGCTATAGTAAGTATTCACTAAAATGTCAGAGCTACTCACTCAAATCAAACAAGATATGAAAGAAGCCATGCGCGCCAAGGAAAAAGTGCGTCTGACAGCTATTCGTATGTTGCTCGCTCAAATTAAACAAATTGAAGTCGATGAAAGAAAAGAAGTTAATGACACGGATATACTTACTATTATCGATAAAATGATAAAACAGCGTAAAGATTCGATCACTCAATTCAAACAAGCTGGCCGAGATGAACTCGCTGATAATGAAGCGCTTGAAATTGAAACCCTGCAAACCTACATGCCACAAGCTTTGAGTGAATCAGAAGTTAATAACTTAATTGAACAAGCTTTTGACCAAGTCAAACCTGAGTCTATGCGTGATATGGGCAAAGTAATGGGCATATTAAAACCACAAATCCAGGGAAGAGCCGACATGGCTAGCGTGAGTAACCTGATCAAAAACAGGCTTTCTTAAAACTGTCATAAAGAATTTTTCTTAGACACTCTGGGATTGGAAATACCCTAATATCTTGGTAACAAAAATAATATTATCAGCCACATAATCCTTGAGAGCAGAAACATCAAGTGTTCCAAACCTCAAAGATCAGTTATAGTTACAACAATTTTCTCTCAATTTTTAAACGGTTGCCTTTCGATTAAATGGCTGGACGAATACCACAATCTTTTATTAATGAGCTACTCACTCGAGTTGACTTGGTTGAGCTAATTGATAGCAAAATAGGTCTAAAAAAAGCAGGTCGAAACTACACGGCTTGCTGTCCCTTTCATAACGAAAAAACCCCCTCCTTTTCAGTAAACCCAGATAAACAGTTTTATTATTGCTTTGGCTGTGGTGCCAGTGGCAATGCCATTAGCTTTTTAATGGAGTATGAAGGACAAGAGTTTGTCACTATTATTGAGGATTTAGCTTCATCAATGGGGCTCGAAATTCCGCGGGAAGCTCAATCAGCTATTCAGCCACAAAATACTAGTTTAGTGTCAGTCATGGACAAAGTAGCCCATTACTATCAACAACAACTTAAAAGCCATTCTGACTCATCAAAAGCCGTTAATTATTTAAAAAATAGAGGACTCAGTGGTGAAATAGCTAAGCAGTATGGCATTGGCTATGCACCTAATGAGTGGCAAAACTTAACCCAATTAAGTGCCGATCAAAACCAACTACAAAAGGATCTCGTCGCAACAGGCATGATGATTCAAAAAGATAATGGGCATACTTATGATCGATTCCGCGATCGCATTATGTTCCCAATTCGTAATCGTCGTGGTCAAGTCATTGGTTTTGGTGGTCGGGTTATCGATCAAGGTGAGCCTAAGTACTTAAACTCACCCGAAACAACGCTTTTTCATAAAGGTAAAGAGCTTTATGGTATCTATGAAATGCGTCGTGAATTGCGCCAAATCGATGCCATTATTGTCGTTGAAGGCTATATGGATGTGGTTGCCTTAGCTCAGTATGGCATAGCCAACGCAGTTGCTACTTTAGGTACTGCAACAACAAGTGAGCACCTACAAACATTATTTAGAATATGTCCAAATATTGTGCTTTGCTTTGATGGCGATCGTGCGGGACGAGCAGCTGCTTTAAGAGCTATAGAACACGCCCTACCATTACTCAAAGATGCCCGAGAGGTACGTCTGATATTTTTACCCGATGGCGAAGATCCTGACTCAATGGTTCGTCAAGTTGGTCGCGAGGCTTTTAACCAACAAGTGAACGAGGCTATTACACTGTTTAATTATTTGATTAATTGGTTAACTGAGCAAGTCAATATGCAGACTTTCGAAGGCCCGGCTAAACTGATTCATTTAGCTAAACCTTACATACAGCTAATCAAAGACCCAATATTACTCAACCGGTTTGAGCAACGCTTATGTGAACTCTCTGAATTAAATCAAAAGCAACTACAAGCCGCACTTAATCAAGACAAACCTTCTGAATCACAAAATCAGCCCAGTAAGGCTCAATCAGCCAACAATCAAGTAAACCAAAATAACCCAAGCCCTTTTCGTCGTGTTATTGCCCTATTGCTTCAATATCCTAACCAATTTCCTAATATTGAGTTTGAGTGGCTTAAGGAGACCCAACAAAAAGGTGCTGATGTTTTATTGCAACTTTGTCAATTAATATCGAGCACTCCATCAATAACAACCGCAATGCTTATTGAACATTGGCGCAGTCAACCGGAAGAACCCCATATTATCAAACTAGCAGCAATAGATTTAGTTATTGAACCAGAGAATGTTTCGATAGAAGTCATAGAAATTTTATCCCGATTAGGCAAAAATCACTTAATTGACCAGTGGGACGCATTAATTGAAAAGTCTCGCTCCCAACCACTCAATGAAAATGAGAAAAAATCCCTTAAGGACTTGCAAAATGCCCTTTCTGACGCCAAATAGAGCTTGTTCAGCGGTATTAAGGCTCAAAAATCATATTCTTTAAGCCTTTTGGATTATTTTTTATCATTTATATGAACTAAACCCACCGCTTAAGTGCCAATAGGCTTATAAATTATGTATAATGCACGGTTTCGTCTAGATGTTTTGGCAAAATGTAGGTTATGAATTACTAAAAACTAGTAGTTAATCGTGCTTACAGAATTGATTAATAAGCAAATTTGAATTTAAAGGTAAGTGAATGTCAGATAATTCTTCTAATGCATCAGATATATCTCAAAAATCCCAACTAAAACTATTAATTGCCCGCGGTAAAGAGCAGGGCTATTTAACCTACTCGGAAGTTAATGATCATCTACCGCCAGATATTGTTGATCCCGATCAAGTTGAAGATATTATTAGTATGATCAATGACATGGGTATTCAGGTTTATGAAACTGCCCCTGAAGCTGATGCGTTATTAATGAAAGACGCCTCAGACCTTCCCGATGAAGATGCCGCAGAAGAAGCTGCTGCTGCATTGGCAAGTGTTGATAGTGAGTTTGGTCGCACTACTGATCCGGTTCGTATGTATATGAGAGAAATGGGGACTGTCGAACTATTAACTCGCGAAGGTGAGATTGAAATAGCTAAACGGATTGAAGATGGTATCAAACAAGTTCTTGCTTCAATTGCAGAATATCCCGAAACCATCACAACACTACTGGATGAATATGATCGTTATTTAGCCGGTGAAATACGTTTAAATGAAATTATTACTGGTTTTGCAGATAGCGAAGAAGAAGCTGCTTTAGCTGCAAGCCATGTTGGCTCTGAAGTGCCTAAGGAAGAACTCGCCGATGAAGATGATGATGAGGATGACGAAGCTGAACAAGGCCCTAATCCTGAAATAGCAGCAGAATATTTTACTGCCCTTAGAAAACACTATGAAAAGAGTATTAGTGCTATTAGTAAGTATGGTCATAACCACAAGAATGCGGTTAAACATATTGAAAATATGAAGGAACAATTTCTACAATTCAGACTATTGCCTAAAACCTTCGACCGTCTATCAAGTAGAATGCGTAACCGCATGACAACGCTAAGAACACAAGAACGACTGATTATGCGTTTATCTACAGAAACCGCAAAAATGCCGCGAAAGGATTTTATTCGTAGTTTTCCTGGCAATGAAACTAATACTAAATGGATTGATTCGATTCTTTCAAAAGCACCTGATTATACGCAACAATTAGAAGAGGTTGCTGAAGATATCATTCGTGCTCAAAATAAAATGCTTAAAGTTGAGCAAGAAAGTAATTTAACAGTTTCTGAAGTAAAAGAAACTAATCGACGCATGTCTATTGGTGAAGCAAAAGCCAGACGAGCCAAAAAAGAAATGGTTGAAGCTAACCTACGTCTAGTTATTTCTATCGCAAAAAAATATACTAACCGTGGATTACAATTTCTCGATTTAATCCAAGAAGGTAACATTGGACTAATGAAAGCAGTCGATAAGTTTGAATACCGTCGTGGTTATAAGTTCTCAACTTATGCAACCTGGTGGATCAGACAAGCAATTACTCGCTCTATCGCTGATCAAGCCCGTACTATTCGAATTCCAGTTCATATGATTGAAACCATTAATAAACTGAATCGTATTTCACGTCAAATGTTACAGGAGATGGGCCGCGAACCACAGCCAGAAGAATTAGCTGAGCGTATGGAGTTGCCTGAAGATAAGATTCGTAAAGTTCTTAAAATTGCTAAAGAACCAATCTCAATGGAAACACCTATTGGCGATGATGAAGATTCGCACCTAGGTGATTTTATTGAAGATGGCAATCAAGATTCACCCATCGATTCAGCGACCTCAGAAAGCCTTCGAGAGGCAACTAAAACCGTTCTTTCTGGTTTAACGGCTCGCGAAGCTAAAGTGTTAAGAATGCGTTTCGGCATTGATATGAATACCGATCACACTTTAGAAGAGGTTGGCAAACAATTTGACGTTACGCGTGAGAGAATCCGTCAAATCGAAGCTAAAGCACTCAGAAAGCTTCGTCATCCGAGTCGTTCTGATCAACTACGTAGTTTTCTAGACGAATAAGAGACACAGATCACAGAATTTTTTCTGAAAAAATAAAAATAACCATTAAAGCCAGCAATTGCTGGCTTTTTTTATTAATGCTCGTTATTTTGTATAATCGAGTAATAAAAGTAAATCAAGATTAAAAACTGAAAGCTTGTCACGGTCAATATTTTTTATCATCAGGTACAGAGTTGAACAATAAACATCAATTACAGCAAAAGCAGCGTTCTTTAGAAGCTTTGCTTAATTTTGCAGAAAGAATCAACCAAATAGAGTCTCTCGAAGATGCCATTTGGTATGTTACTCAACATACTATTAAAGCACTCAATTTTGAAGATTGTGTTATTTATCTCTTACAAGATGATAAAGTTTCATTAAAACAAGTAGCCGCTTACGGTAATAAAAACCCTCATCAAAAAGAAATCGCCCACTCAATGATCTTAAAGGTTGGAGAAGGTATTGTTGGAAGGGCTGCAGCTGAAGGAAAAAACCAAAGAATTGATGATACTCAAACATGTGATGACTATGTGGTTGATGACAAAGTAAGACTCTCAGAATTAGCTGTACCCATTATATTTCAAAATAATTTACTTGGTGTTATTGATTCCGAACATAAACAAAAAGGTTTTTATACTGCTGAGCATGAAAGGTATATTGAAATTATTGCTTCAATCCTAGCATCAAAAATAAGTTTTGATATTGCTCTCAAAACACTTGAAAAAAACTTTCTTACCATTAAAAAAAGCAAAGCTTTATCTGACATCTACCTTAAAATTAGTGAACTTACTTACAATGTAACCTCAAGTGATGATTTCTACTTAGAATTGCATAACCTAATTTCAAGAAAACTTAAATCACATAACTTTTCTATTTTTCTTTTCAATGAGCAAAACGATGATTATTTATGCCCTTTCACTTATGACCAAAAGCTTGGTAAACAATTTAATCTTACTTTAGATTACTCAGCCATTAAAAATTCTGTTATTAATAGCACGATTGCTGAACAAAAAACCAAACGCTTAAATCAAAACGATATCGAATGCTTGCACAAAAAAGACCCTTTACTAGACAGTGCATCCAAAGTATATAGTTGGCTAATCGTACCTTTTAAAGTTGACCACTCAATTTTGGGTGCTATTAGTTTAAAAAGCTATCATTCAGATATGTTTTTTAATCAACAAGATGAAAAACTACTACATTTTCTTAGCCAGCATATTAGTACCGCAATTGATCGGAAACATAAATCTGAAAAATTACGCCAACAAGCGCTATATGATCCTGTAACAGGTTTAGCCAATCGCTTTTTATTTCTTGATCGATTAAAACATGCATACTCTCGAGCAATTCGTAACCCTGAAACTAAACTGGCCGTGTTATTTATTGACCTTGATGATTTTAAAAATGTGAATGATAAATTAGGGCATGAGGCTGGAGATTATTTACTTAAAGCTAGTGCCAAAAGAATATCATCTGAACTTAGGAGTATTGATACACTTGCTCGTATTGGTGGTGATGAATTTTGTATTGTTCTAGAGGATCTAGAAAGTTTTTCTCATTCATTAAAAATTAGTAAACGAATATTAAAACAACTTCAAACGCCTATTGATATTGACAACGAATCAATTTCAGTTAGCGCCAGCATTGGAATTGCCATGCAAGATGAACATAGTCAATCAGCAGAAGATTTATTAAAAAAATCTGATTATGCTATGTATTATGCAAAGAGACATGGTAAAAATGATATTCAAGTCTATAATCCTGAAATTTATAAGGAAGTTTCTGAAACCAATAATATTTTATATGAGCTAAAAATCGCTATTAAAGAAAATCAGTTCACTTATTATTTTCAGCCAATTATCGATCTTAACTCTAATGAAATTGTTGGTTTTGAAGCGCTATTGCGCTGGCGACACCCTGTTAAAGGAATCATAACTCCTGAAAAATTTATCGACGTTGCAGAGAAATCAGGGCTATTAAAAGAAATCGACCATCACTTATTAGAAAAAGCAGCTCTTTATCTAAATCATTGGCGAAAAATAACTAACAAAAATTTATTTATTAGTATAAATATTTCTGCTCAACGCTTTATGAACTCAAAATTAATTGATGATGTTAAAAAAACTATTCAAAAAAACAAACTTCCTCCACATTCAATTATTATTGAGGTAACTGAACATACCTTGATCGAAAATATTAATATTGCTCGCTATATTTTTGAAAACCTTAGAAAATTAAATGTATTAATTTCATTGGATGATTTTGGGACAGGCTATTCATCACTGAGTTATCTTGAACAATTTCCTTTTGATATTATTAAAATTGATCGTTCATTTATTTCTCGCCTTAACAAAAGTAAGAAAGAAAACCCTATTGTTAATGCAATTATCGCCTTGGCTAAAACGATGAATATTAAGCTAGTTGCTGAAGGGATTGAAAATGAATTTCAACTTGATAAAATTAAATCCCTTGAATGTAAGTATGGTCAAGGCAACTATCTGTCGGAACCAATCAATGAAGATGAGACAGAAAAATTAATTAAAAGTTTAGATTCAAAATAGATTTAAAAAAGTATTGCGAAAAATAGGTTTGCCCTAAAATTTCAAGTTACTCTTAAATAAACTAACTCACACTATTAGCGACTAATATGAATTGTTGCAAAGATAAATCTTCAGGCCTTAATTGAGAATCAATACCTAGCTTTTTCAACTCTTCTGCTGAAATTTGTTTTTTCCAAACATTGCGAATAGTTTTCCGTCTTTGATTAAAAGCTTGAATAACTAGCTGGGAAAAACATTTAAAATCATTAACTTTTTCAGCATTAAGCTTTGGTTCTAAACGGATAATTGCAGAGTCAACTTTAGGTGCAGGTTTAAATGCCGTTGGTGGTACAGTAAAAATATTATAAGCATCACAAAAATATTGTGTCATGACACTTAAGCGACCATAAGTTTTATTACCTGGTTTTGCAACCATTCGCTCAACAACTTCTTTTTGAAGCATAAAATGCATGTCATCAATAACACCTAAATAATTAAATAAATGAAATAAAATAGGTGTGGAAATATTATAGGGCAGATTACCGATCACGCGAATATTGTTTTTATCAGCTAATTCAGAAAAATTCATTTTTAATGCATCTTGCTGATAAATAATTAGCTCTCCATGGGGTTCACAGTTAAACCTAAGTTTTGGAATAACATCTCTATCCAATTCAATAACACTCATTTTTTTTGTGTAAGGCAGAATTTCTCGTGTTAACGCTCCTAAGCCTGGACCAATTTCAACTAAATTATCCTGCTCTTTAGGTTGAATAACCTGAACGATCTGTTGAATAACACCATTATCGGTTAAGAAATTTTGCCCAAAGCGTTTCCTTGCTCGATGCTCTTCAGGATTAAAAATTTTCATTCAGGAAAATTTCCTTTGGCTAATTCAATTGCATAATTAATGGCATAAACTAAACTATCCGCCGAAGCCGACAAATTTGCCGCAATATCTAAAGCAGTTCCATGATCGACAGAAGTTCTAATGTATGGCAAACCTAAAGTCACATTAACACATTGCCCAAATCCCATAGACTTCACAACAGGTAAACCTTGATCATGATACATAGCTAAAAACAAGTCATACACTTCACGCTTTTGTGGCGTGAATAAAGTATCAGCAGGGAAAGGTCCAAAAACTAACTTCTCTTGCTGCTGGAATTTTTTTATTACTGGCACAATCACCTGTTCATCTTCCTCTCCGAGCAAGCCTTGTTCACCCGCATGGGGATTTAAGCCACATACAGCAATTTTTAATTGTCTTGATGTGATTTTTTGAGTTGATTCAATCACAACAGTTAAAACATCTTCGAGAAGTTCAGGGGTAATTGTTTCAGAAACTTTAGTTAATGGGATATGAGTGGTTGCCAACATGACACGCAAGCCTTGGCAAGCCAACATCATAACGACAGAATCAACATTAGCTTTTTCAGCAAAGAACTCCGTATGCCCAAAAAAACTCTTATCAACCTGATTTAAATTAGCTTTGTGAACTGGTGGAGTAACAATCGCATCAACTTTCTGACTTAAGGCTAACTCACTGCTACGTTCAAGAATTGATAATACCGTTGCTGCATTAGCGGTACTTAATTCACCTAAATTAACCGATTCAACTAACTTATGCTCTTCAAACCATAAATGTCCCGAACGATGAAGCTCGGGTGGTTTATCCCAATCAATTGGAGTCAACTCAAATGATAGGTTTAATGATTGTGCAATAATTTTTAAGTGGGCAGAGTCTGCTAAGACAATTAATTGAATGGGAAAATCAAGTTGAGCAATTTTAACGATCAGCTCAGGCCCTATACCAGCTGGCTCTCCCATGCTAATAATAATACGGGGAATTTTATCGGATAGATTATTTATCATCGATAATTTTTATGTAGGCCTGATCTTTAAGTTCTCTAACCCATAATTGTGCCTCTTCTTCAAATTTACGGTTATGTAAGATTTGGTAGGCTTTTTTACGCTTATTATCTTCAGTTTGATCTTTCTCTCGACGTTCCAATACTTCAATAAGGTGCCAACCAAACTGAGTTTTAACAGGCTCACTCAACTCATTAATTTCTAACGCTTGCATTACTTTATTAAATTCCGGTACAAATGTGCCTGGGTCAGACCATTTTAAATCACCACCTAACGCACCACTACTCTTATCATCAGAAAACTGAATGGCAAGATCGGCAAATTTTTCACCCTTTTCAATTCGTTGCCTAAGTAAAAGAATTTTATCTAGTGCTGCCTGCTCATCCATAATTTCATTCGGCTTAATCAGAATATGTCGTGCATGAGTTTGAATAACTTGCTGTGTTTCAAAACCACCTTTTGAATCTTTAAGGTAGATAATATGCAAGCCACTGCCACTTCTGAGGGGTTCAGAAACATCGCCTTTTTTCATACTTCTAACACTAGCAACAAATAAACTAGGAAGTTCAGAAAACTTTCGCCAACCTAAATCACCACCATTCAACGCATTTTGTCCAGAGGAATGAGTAATCGCATATTCGGCAAAGTCAGCACCGGCTCTTAACCCATCAATAATTTTTTGTGCTTTTTCTCTTGCTTGGTTAAGTTCTTCAGGAGATGCACCTTCGTTTAAAGCAAGTAGAATATGTCCTAAATGATATTGCGTTTGATTTTCACCTTGCTTATTTATTTGTTCAACAAGATCATCAACTTCTTTACGACTGACTTTTATCCGCCTAGAAACGCTCGCATTGCGTGCTCTTGAAACCATAACTTCATTACGAATATCCTCTCTAAAAATGGCCCAGGGCGTTCCTGACTCTTCAATATTTTGGCGAAACCTATCAACAAACATTTTATTTTCAAGACTAATATTTTCTATGGTTTTATCAAGCTCTATATCACTCACTCTGACACCGATTCGTTTTGCCACTTGTAACTGTAATGACTCGATAATAAGTCGCTCAATCACTTGACTGTTAAGTTGCTCAAGCGATGGTAAAGATTGCTGACGCTCTTCAAACTGAGACAATACTGACTTGACTCTACGATCCACTTCACTTGACAACACAACATCATCGCCAACCAAAGCTACAACCTTATCGAGTAATTCCACTTTAGGTTCAGCAATAATAGCGCTAGAGAACAGCCCCATAAATAAACAAAAAATTACTTGTGTACGCATTATTTTTTTTCCATATATAAAATTTATTTTTTTATAACAAACTCTCAATCTATTTTATAAAAGGGTCTTGGTAACCATCAATATTCGATTCCAAAAACTCACCCAATCCAGACTGACCGGCACTACCGACCCCTTTAAAAATAAATTGCAAGCTAATACTCTGACTATATCGTTCATCATCTAACTCTATCGGCTCACCACTTGCTGCCAAAGTAGTATTTAAATATCTTTGCGCTAACAAGCGTACTGCCCAACAACAAGACTCATATTCAACACCTAAAAATGAATCTATTGTTTGTCCAAAGTCAAGATCATGATACCAGCGACCAACTAGTCGCCACCTTTCTGAAACAGGCCATGCAAAAGAAAAGTCACTCTCTTCAGTTTCTCTTGTAGTAATATTTCGGTACCTATGGGATAGATTGACAATATGATTAGCCCAAGGTTCAAACTGAATTGAGCTTCTTGCTTCATTAGTTTGATCTAACCGCTGATCCCATTCAATAAAACTACTAAAATTAAATGAGTCATTAAGCTTAAAATTGACCTCCGCAAGCCATGGTGAGTCGTCATTATTTTGTAGAGCCTCTCTCCTAAGTCCAACAAAACTATCTTCAAGATAATATTTACGGCCTAATTTAAAGTCAAAAAGCTTTTCTCCCGTGACGTTATTAGTTAATGAGTTAGTTACAGCAAAACTAATATGGTTTGTGTCACCCACTCGATCGATACCACTAAAACGGTTTTCACGCCACAACTCTTGAAAGCCATTACCTGACAAGTTGGTATCAAATACATTGATCCCCTGCTGATTTCTATAAGGAATATAAACATAGAATAATCGAGGAATAAGGCTATGTGTATACTCTTTTTCAAATAGCTTTAAGTCTCTATCAAAATATAGCCCCATATCAAGGCTTGATATGGGTAGGTCACGTGAAATTTTAGTGGTTTCTTCTGTCAATTGATTAGTTTGCTCATAATCGCTAATTTGATAGCTAACTTTTGGAATAATAAACCCCCAACTATTACGCATAGGATAACTAACGCTCGGCATCAAATCGCGACGGTAACCTTCAAGCCGCAATAATTGCTCATGCTCAAAAAAACTCCATTCAGAGTTTAATTGCCATCGTAGTCCAAAAGTATCTAGATAGTCACTGTTTAAATTGAAGCTAGGCAAATAATGATAATTTTGCGTTTCTACTAATGATTGATTAACCAATGTAAAAAGCTCCATATCCCAAATATCATCACGGTAATGTAAACTTACCCGACTAGACAGTTGAGTCCGACTTGCTGAGTCAATATTAGTATTAAAATCATTGAGATAATTTTTATCACTCACACGCCGAGTATTTAAATCAATTCCCCAGTGAGAGTTAAATTTGGCTTTGTGCTTAAATGTTGCTAACCAACGTTGTTCAGAATTCAAACCTTGAGCAATTTGACTGTTGGGTGTCTGTAGTTCTGCTTTTGCTAATCGATCTTTTCCTAACCACTCAAAATAAACTTCTGACTCAGTACCGAGTGTCAACAAACGAAACTCTCCTCCCAGTTGAACACCTCGCTGTTGAATGACTCGAGGAATTATTGTGGCATCCTTATCAGGAGCAATATTCCAATAAATGGGTTGTGCGTAATCAATACCATTAATATCATTATTACGGAGTATTGGTGCTAACAAACCTGACTTTCGACGCTCATCCATAGGAAAGTTAATATAAGGTAAATAAAACACCGGAATATCAGCCAGCTTTATCGTTGTATCCCAAGCTTCACCCCAACCATTTTTTTGATTCAGCTTCATTTCTGACATTTCAAATACCCAGCTTTCATCATCCAAAGGACAAGTAGTAAAAGTAACCTCTTTTAAGTGCGTTTCTTTATCAGCTAGTATTTGAATGTTTTCAGCTGTACCATTTGCATGATTTGAAAATAAATAAAACTGAGCTCTTTCTAAATCAGTTGTATTACTCACTTGATCTTGCACTAAGTTTTCTGCTCTAAAAAAAGCATCAACGGACTCAATTGATACACCACCTTTTGCGTAAATTTTCTGCTCTTCTTGATTAATTAAAACTTCATCTGCTGCAATCATACTACGAGAATCACGCACGGTAACCTTACCCTGCAAATGATTTATCTGCTTACTAATGACCGGGGAATTTTGAAAAGTCAAAAGTCGCTGAGTATGTTCAACATTGGGTACTTTAAAAGCATCTAATTCTCTTGTACCACAACTATATAAAGGCGTTAAATCAGGTTTTCCCTCTTGATTAATCTGCAAGCGAGACTCAAAATAAACAGACGATTCTTCCTGGTGCTGTTTTTCAACCCCTACTACTTGTTCACTCTCAGAGGCCAAGTTGAGTCGTAAATCTTCAGCAAAGCAAATAGGCGCAAAATAACCTAAAGAGCTCGCGATCAAAGCAGACTTTAAAATTAACCGTATTCTTTTTATCAAAGTAACCTTTGGCAAAGCATAATTGAACCAATCTAAAGGCGGTAATAATACGCGAAAATAACCCTCTCTGAAATACTAAGAGCACACTTTATCAAAGAGTAAAATTCATTACCTATCTGATAAGAGTGTAAAAATAATTAGCCTCAACCTGTTATTCGATGGTCATTCTGACCTATAATCTCGCCATGAAAATTAACTGCTTTTCACTGAATGTCTAAAACAAGACAAGAACAACTCATCAATTGGCTCACTCATCAACTGAAGTTACCCAATAGCATAAAATTAGAAGCAATCGCTGGCGATGCAAGCTTTAGGCGCTACTACCGCTTAACTGAGCACTTAATAAGCTCTTATCAAACCCTTATTGCTGTCGATGCACCGCCAACTTATGAGGATAACCAGGCCTTTTGTCTCATTGCAAAACTGCTTGAACAACAAGGTCTAATGGCCCCCCAGGTCATACATGTTGAGTTCAAACAAGGTTTTTTGCTGTTAACTGACCTAGGTAGCAAACTTTATTTAGATGCTCTTAATGATAAAAATGTTAACCAATTATATTGTCAGGCCATTGATAGTATCATTCAAATGCAAGCAATACCTTCAGATCAACTCTCACAACTTCCTGATTACGATGAAAAAGCTCTTAATGACGAAATGGCTCTATTTAATGAGTGGTTTATTAAGCATCACCTTAAACTAGACTTATCACTAGAAGAACAAGCATTAATCGATACAACCTTTATTCAACTAACTCAAAACGCCTTACAACAGCCACAAGTTTTTGTACACAGAGACTATCATTCTCGCAATCTAATGATTTGTAACAAAAAATCACCCGGTATTATCGATTTTCAAGATGCTGTCATTGGCGCATTGAGTTATGATCTAGTGTCTCTGTTAAAGGATTGCTACATTGAATGGCCACATCAAAGTGTGGTTGACTGGTGCGAATACTTTTATAATCAGCTAGTTTTAAGCGAACCTGATTATATGGTTGATTTTAATACCTTTTTTAAACAGTTTGAACTAATGGGGATGCAACGACATATAAAAGTATTAGGTATTTTTTGCCGCTTATTTTATCGTGATGCTAAAGAAAGCTATTTAGATGACTTAGCATTAACCTTTAAATATCTAATAACAACAGCACAAAGATACCCTGAATTTGAAGAATTTTATGTCTTTTTAAATAAAAAAATTAAGCCTCATTTAAAATAACATTAAAAATAAGTAGTCATTACCTATGAATATTTTTGGAAAAATTATTGCTTCCATATTAGGAGCCAAAATTTTTGGCTTTCCTGGCTTTCTTTTAGGTCTATGGCTAGGTCACCTGTTTGATAAAGGTGTATCAAGAGAATTTAGATCTCACGACCCCCATAAAATCCAAGAGCTATTTTTTGACTGCTCCTTCGCCGTCATGGGACATATTGTTAAGTCTGATGGGCAGGTTAGCCAAAATGAAATTAATGTTGCCGAACAGATTATGGGGAAACTTGGAATCGTTGGAGAAAAACGCTCACAAGCGATTGAAGCCTTTAAGCGAGGTAAATCGGCTGAGTTTGATTTATTTAATAGCCTTAATGAATTTGCTAATCACTGCAAAGGGCAACCAAACCTTGTTCAAATGTTTTTAGAAATACAAATTTTTGCTGCGACTGCTGATGGTCAAATCAAGCAGTCTGGATTAAATATTCTTTACCAAATTGGTACTGTTTTTAAAATTCCACAAAATCAAATTAATCATTTAGTTGAAATGGTTATCGCCCAAGCTTCATTTTATGGTAGTAACAACCAACAAGATAACCAGCCATCTATCGAACAAGCATACAAAGTGCTTGGCGTTAACTCATCAAGCGAAGCACAAGAAATAAAGCGCGCTTATCGAAAACTAATGTCACAACATCATCCTGACAAATTAGTTTCAAAAGGAATGCCGGAAGAAATGATCAAAGTAGCTACGGAAAAGTCTCAAGAAATTCAAAGTGCTTATGAAATGATAAAAAAACAACATGACTTTTAATGTCTAATTTTTATAACATAGCTATTTTTTCTAACTATTTATACCACTGAGAACTTAAAAGCATGTCCTATTCAATTAAACTTATACTCATTATCGCTAGCGGGCTTATTTTATCATTTCATTTTTCTACTCATGCTGAAATAAATAGTAATACTAGTTTAATGGTAAGCTATGGCACAGGGCTCAATGATGATTTTGTCCAAAGTGAAAATATTGAAAGTGCCAAACAATATTCATTAGGTCTCACCTGGAATAGTAAGATTGATATGCAAAAAGAGTATATTAATTACGATAAACTTGAAGTTGAAGCTTATTTTTCTAAAATTAGTAAAGAAGAAAGCATTAACTTACTTTCTGTAAGACCCGTATTTTCTTTTAAGTTTAATCAAAAAAGTCCATGGTATTGGCAATTTGGTATTGGACTTAGTTATTTTGATTCAAAGCAACTAACACCCGCAGAGCTATCCACTCACTTTCAATTTGCCACTGTCTTAGGATTAGGTATAAGCCTAGACGCTATGCAACGTAATCGTTTAACCCTACGCTACAATCATTACTCTAATGCTTATATAAAAAGACCTAACCCAGGAATTGATACTCTAAGCCTTGATTGGCACTGGCATTTTAGTGAGTGAAAAACCTAATGGCTATCAACTACTCAAACTAATTAGTTAAGCCTCGCCGTTGCCAACTTTGCCATTTTAAGCTTTGTTTTTTGATGAGTCGCTTCAAACTTCGATAAAGCGCTTGAAACTCAACAACTTCGATAATATAAAAAATTAACCAAGCAATTGGTACAAAAGGTAACAAATTACTATGAAAACGCGTTTTAGAATCTAGCAGCATCTGACATAAAATCAAGCAACTACTAAATAAAATCACCATTGCAACAGGAAAATAATCACCAGACATTAAGGTATAAATAAAGAACAAGCTAACTAATACACTTTGAAAGAGTAAAAGTAAATCCGCATAAATAGCTAATGGTAATAATAAAAAGGTTAAATAAAGATTATGCTTTTTTTCAATACTAAAAAATAATTTTCTATATTTAAAAAAAGTTAATAATCGCCCAAACTTCCAACGCAATCGCTGGTTACACAAACCCTTCCAATCATCAGGACCTTCCGTATAAACTACTGCATCAGAAGCATATTTAGTTTTATAACCATGAGCTAACATTCGTGTAGAAAGCTCAATGTCTTCAGTAATAATTTCATGGTCAAAGCCACCGAGCTTTTCTAAAACACTTTTTCTATAAGCCGCTGCTGCACCACCAATGATATAAACTGAATTAAAAAACGAATCTGCTCGCTTAAAAAAGAATCCACATAAATATTCTAGCTGTTGAATTATTTCCAATGACTTCTTTTTATTACCAATAATAACGTGGCCAGCAACCGCAGAAACCGCCGGATCATCAAATCGTTTAACAATATTAGCGATTGTATAACGATCCATAACACTATCGGCATCAATGGTAAAAATAATTTCGCCACTGGCTAATTTTAATGCTTTGTTTAATGCTCTTGCCTTACCAGCGTTTTCAATGCTCAGGTATTTAACATCAGGCTTTAAGAAATTATTTTTTTCATAAGATTTTAAGAAGTCATTAACTAGCTGATTAGTACGATCCGTTGAACCATCATTAATAATAATAATTTCTAATTTTTCATAATAAGTGTCTAACACCGATTTTAACGTTTTTATAATACCAACTTCCTCATTCCAAGCGGGAATAAGCACAGAAACAAAAGGTTTAGGCCTGCGTCGGTAGGTGTTTTTATTAAAGAAGTTAAACGAATAAAATAAAGATGCTACAACTTGCAGAAGATACTTCATTAAAAAGGGAATTAAGAAGCAAAAAAGTACAAAACGAAAATTAGACAAACCTTCTGAAATTTCAACTGCCTGGTTATCTGATAAGTAAATGACCATAATAGTTACCACATAAAAGATACCGACCCAAGCAAAAGCTAATATTGATGAATTGGGTTTAATCCATTTTGAATAAATAAAGCTGAACAATACTTTTAGAAAGGAAAAGACTTGTTTATAAACACTAGATAGCACTCTTTCAAAAGCTATTTTTTTTAACCCTAGTTTTATAATAAGCAGTTTTGTATCAAATCTAATCATAAACAAGCATTTTCCTTAAATTTAATCAAACCAATCCATAAATTCAGGCTAGTGTCATATTATGACTATCAACCTAAAAATAAGGATATAGGCGATATCCAAAAGTGAACCGGGCCGATTATGCCTAGGTTTATTGATAAATCAAATAATTTAGCCGCCTAATTATGAGATATATAGCAATTAAACTCATTTATGCGAACTGGAGAACAAAACTAGCATAAAAGGCTAGAGTAAAAAGGATTATTGTGATCGTTAATTCTTACTATTTTAGAGCAGCTAGAATGATAATATAGCTCTACTCAGCTTGCTTTTAGCTAATCACTTTTTTGATTCGTTCGACTTTAAAAAAGTAATTTCAAGTCATTATAAGCCTGCTTAACCCGATGAAAAATTTCTTGATCACCGCCTTTGTCAGGATGGTGCTTCTGTGCAAGCTGGTTAAATCGTTTTTTGATTATTGTTAAATTAAGATCAGGAGAATCTTCAAGATTTAATTGCTTAATTGCCTCAGCTTTTTTATCGATTGCTAAATATTTTTGCCAAAAGCTCTCTAGCATTTTCGAAACTTCTTCTTCTGAAAGGTTAAGATTCTCTTTATTTAAATAAAACGTCGTTAACTGATCTGTTTCGCCAACAGCTTTACTAGGCTCAGAATGTCTGGTATCCAATAAACGAATTTCCAATGACGAAATACTTAAACTTTGATGACTTTCTATTAACAACTGGTTCAACTGATAAAGATAATGAAACAGTAAAAAATGCTTCTTATAAAGTGACGGCGACTCGCCAAGCTCTCGATAAAAACTAGCATGGTTGTTATCGAGCCATCGAATTAACTCATACTCTTTAACACAATTATCCTCAGCACGAATAAACGCTAAAATAATATTAGGGTCAATTAAACTTTCAATTTTATCGCTGCTGAGAATCATCTTTTTGGTGATTTAGTTCTCTTAATTGTTGCTGTCGTTGCTGTTTAGCTTCACGTAAACTTTCCAGTTGAACTGCGGCTACATCACCAATATGTTCCTGTCCACGTTTTTTAGCTAACTGAATTTGTTTCTCTCTCTCTAAATAACGCGCTTTTTGCTCTGCGGTTGTCTTATTAATACACGCGGGACAACTAACACCTTGAACATAATCAGGGCTCTGTTTATCTGCTTCGCTAATTGGTAACCGACACGCATTACATTGGTCATAATTACCAGGCTGCAAATCATGATCAACGGTTACTCGGTCATCAAAAACAAAGCACTCACCCTGCCAACTTGATTCTTGTTTAGGAACCTCTTCCAAATATTTAAGAATGCCGCCTTGTAAATGAAAAACATCTTCAAACCCTTGTTCTTTTAAATAAGCCGTGGATTTTTCACAACGAATACCACCAGTACAAAACATAGCAACTTTTTTATGTTTTTCTGGTTTTAAGTGTTTTTTAACGTAATCTGGAAATTCTCTAAAGCTTTCTGTTTTAGGATTGACGGCATTTTTAAAAGTTCCAACAGCTACTTCATAATCATTTCGTGTGTCGACTAGAAGTACTTCAGGGTCATTAATTAATGCATCCCAATCTTTTGGTTTAACATAAGTACCAACAACCTGATTAGGATCAATACCTTCGACTCCCATAGTAACAATTTCTTTTTTCAATTTCACTTTGGTACGCTTAAACGGCTCTCTGTCGGAATAGGATAATTTATAAGAGATAGAAGCCAAATTTGGTTGCTGTTCAAACCAAGTTAATAGAGCCTCTATTGATTCTTTAGAACCTGCTACAGTGCCATTAATTCCTTCATTAGCAAGTAGTAAAGTGCCTTTTATTTTATGGCTTAATAGAGCATCAAGTAAGGGTTGACGAAAGGCTTGATAGTTTTTAAAAGTAACAAATTTATATAAGGCGCAAACGACATAAGCACCAGGTGATGAATCTGACATATATTTTTCCTCCAGCTAACTAGAACGTAAATCTAGCGCATTTAAAATCTGGTCGCATTATAACCAAATGCTGCTTTGATGCAAGCAGTTCAAATAGCATTTTATTTTGCAATATGCTTTGCTTTATTTTGACGCTTTTTAGCCAGTCGTTTGGCTAATTTTTGCATGTCGATATTTTTGTCTCCTTCATCGATAATTTCTATTCCCAAGAGTGTTTCTAATAAATCTTCAAGCGTGACAAGCCCTTCTACACCACCATGTTCATCTATAACTAACATAATATGGGCATTCAATTTAATAAACTCTTCAAGTGCTTTTGCCACTGAAGTGGTTTCAATAATCGCAGGTAGCGTGCGTAAATAATTAGACAAACAATTATCCGTATTACCTCGGGACTGAGCTAATAACAAATCACTTCTTAAAACAAACCCTGATATATTTTCAGACTCATTATCTTTATAAATTGGAATCCTCGAAAAGCGAATGGCATCATGTTTATGAAAAAATTCTTCGACTGTACTTGTTTCCGATAACGAAAATATAACAGTTCTTGGCGTTAATATATCCAATACGGTTGTATCAGATAGGAGTAATAAATTTTTTAAGATTGCTGATTCTTGCTGTTTAATCTGTCCTTCATTAGCACTTAGATCAGCCATAACTGCAAACTCTTCTCGACTGAAGCTGCTTAGTTTTTCTTCTTGAGTCAAGCCAACTGTCAACTTCTCAGATAGTTTAACGAAAGGATATAAAATAATAATCAATGTACGCAAAGCATAAGCTGTAGCTGGTGCTAGTGACTTCCAATAATGAGCTCCAAGCGTTTTTGGAATGATTTCCGAAAAAACCAAAATGAGTAGCGTGAGTATAGCTGATGAAATAGCCACATAAGTATTACCAAAAACAATTTGCGCCTGAGCGCCTGCACCTACAGCCCCAATAGTATGAGCTATAGTATTAAGGGTCAAAATAGCCGATAAGGGTTTATTAATATCTTTTTTTAATCTCTTTAATATGGCTCCCGATGGCTTACCCTCTTTTTCTAATAACGCAATATATGCTGATGTAAGACTTAACAAAACTGCTTCAGCAATAGAACATAGAAACGAAAAAACCAACGCCACTAACACATAAATAATCAGTAGTAACATAATATTTCTGGCACTTCTCTCAATATAAACTCATATAACAATTATAGTTTTTTATTTAACAATTATTTTTGCATGACTAATAGTAATAGTTTGCTTAGGCTTTCCACTCGCAGTTCCCAAACTTTCAAGTGCTTTTAGGGTATCAAGTCCCTCAGTTAACTGACCAAAAACACTATAACTGCCATCAAGACGAGACACAGCATTAAAAGTAATAAAAAATTGACTGCCTTCAGTATTAGGCCCCGCATTAGCCATACTTAGAACGCCCGCTTTATCATGCTTAGCCTCTTCACTAAACTCACCAGCATATTTATAACCAGGATGTCCCGTGCCATTACCTAAAGGATCCCCCCCTTGCGCCATAAAACCATTAATCACTCGATGAAAAGTCAGGCCATCATAAAAACCTAGGCGAGTGAGATATATAGTGCTGGAAACATGCATCGGTGCAATATTAGGCATAAATTCAATTAACATTCGTCCCTGATTAGTCTCAAGCTGCCATAAGTACTGTTTATCCTGGCTAAACGTGAGGATAGGCGGTGTAATTAAATTCATTTTCCAATCAGGCTGACTTTTATCAATATTCTGTTTTGCTATAAATTGGTCAATTTGTCCAATGGCTGGATCTGAAGGACCACTACAAGCTTTGCTCAATACCAATACAAAAACTAGTAATATGAATCGATTAACTAATAACATAACGTTTCCCCTATATTTATTTTAATACTTAAACACCTGACTGCTAGCAATAAATTTCTCTAAACTTTCAAAACTCAACTAAGCTGTAATAAAGACACTGTACTTTTATTAGCCTAAATCACAACCTTTGTTTGATAAAATCTATGGAAAATGACCTACTTTTTGCTCGCCAACCAATATTCGATGCAAAAAACAAGCTATACGGGTATGAACTTTTATATCGTAACATTCATCCTAATGCAGCAGTTTTTGACGATGGTAATAAAGCAACCTCAGAATTATTAATTAATTACTGTAGCGGTATACTCAATGATGAGTCTTGTCCCTATGTCAAAATTTTTATCAATTTCACTCGCCGGCTTATTCTATCAGATTATTTTCTGCCTTTGGAGTCAAGTCGAATTGTTGTAGAAATTTTAGAAAATACCAAAATTGACTCCATACTTATTGATAAAGTGAAATCATTAAAGAAATTTGGCTATGAATTTGCCTTAGATGACTATAACTTTTCAGAAGAATATGACCAGATTATTCCTTTTATCAATTACATCAAAATTGATATAACCCGAATTAATCGTGAAAAATTAACCCATAATTTAGAAAAACTTAATCAAAGGGTTTTAAATCATCTACCTCATCGTCCTCGACTTGTTGCTGAAAAAGTTGAGCAACAAACACAATATAATTTTTGCCGTGACCTCAACTTTGAATTATTTCAAGGTTACTTCCTAGAACGACCTCACCTAGTTTATGGGAAAAAGATTAGTAACAGTGCAGAAACAGCTTTACAGGTTGTCGCCAAATTGCAGGAAGACGATTTAGATGTTGATAATCTATGTCATGCCGTTTCACGTGATACAAAACTAAGTTATAAACTTTTAAAAATTGTTAATAGTCCTCTTTATCGAATACCTAAAAAAGTCAGTAGCCTAAAAGAAGCTATTATTATTTTAGGGATTGACCAAGTGAAAAAATGGGCTATGGCTCTTGTACTCTCAGGCGACAACACTAAATCATCAGAACTATTTAGAATATTATTCACCCGAGCACGCGCTTGTGAAATTTATGCGATTGCTCAAAATTATGAAGAGCCCGAAAAATTTTTTACGGTTGGTCTTTTCTCAAGTATTGATGCGATTATGTTCGCAGATAAGAAATGGCTCATTGAAAGCCTTGAGCTTTCTCAAGATATGAACGATGCAATTATTGAAGGAAAAGGATTAAAAGGTGAAGTATTAAAATTTATTATTGCACTTGAACATAATGACTTTTCTGTCACTAATCAATTATCTGATAATGACAGAATCGAGTTATTCTCAGCTCATGAAACAGCTATAGATTGGGCTAATGAATTTTATGCTGCACTTTAAAATAGTTTCAAGTTTAAACACACTGTTCTTTTTCCAATAGTTTTCTTTTTAAACAACTTTCTTTTTAAACAATGGCCTCAGTAACAACACCACTAATAGAACAATTGCACCAGCAATAATACCAAAAACCAAATTAAATAATGTCGCACCTAACCAGGAGAACCCTTCACTTAAACTTAATGAGTTAACCATCCATTCACTAAAGCTATGCTCCCAATGCTTTACCCAAGCAATACCATGAACCAATATTCCACCACCAACCAAAAACATAGCCGCAGTCCCAAAAATTGACAATAATTTCATTAAAAAGGGTGCAAAAGCCAATAAACCTCGCCCTAATAATCGCTTAAATACTGAGTAAGTGTTAGTCGCTTGGTCTTTAATTAAATGTAACCCCCAGTCATCAATTTTAACAATACCAGCAACCACACCATAAATAAAAATAGTAATGCCAATTGCAATTACCGAAAGCGCTACTACTTGAGTTAAAAATGGCTGATCTTGCATAGTGCTTAGTGCAATCACAATAATTTCAGCCGACAAAATAAAATCTGTTCGAATAGCGCCTTTTATTTTATTAGCTTCAAACTCACGCATATCGACTTGTTCATCAATTACTGCATTAATGTGTGCTTGATGCTGAGCTTTACCTTCTGCTTTAGTATGCAAAAATTTATGCGTAAGCTTTTCAACACCCTCATAACATAAAAAAGCGCCACCTATCATCAATAAAGGTGTAATTAATTGAGGAAGAAAAAAGCTTAGTGCTAAAGCAGCCGGGACTAAAATTAATTTGTTGAGGAATGAGCCTTTAGCAACAGCCCAAACCACTGGAATTTCACGCTCAGCGCGAACACCCGATACCTGCTCAGCATTAAGCGCTAAATCATCACCCAACACACCCGCTGTTTTTTTAGCGGCCACTTTACTTAAAATAGCAACATCATCTAACAAAGTTGCAATATCATCAATTAGTGTTAATAGACTTGAACCAGCCATTAAATCCTCTTTAATTATTTAAAGTATTGAAAGGTTTTCGAAAAACTATATCTAATTTTTCTTTTTATATTATTTACAATTCACGATATTTCGTTTTTAGCATTTTATCCCAAAAACCACCAACAAAACCATAGTTAACATCCCCATATTTATGATGTTTAGCATGATATTCAGGATAACTAGAAATCCATTGAAGCAACTTGTTTTTTGACTGATAAGTAAAGTTAGAATGTAACAATATTGTAAATATCATACCAACAACATGTAATAAAAGAGCTAAACTCAAGCTAAATGGAAAGAGCATCATAAAAAAAGGCGCACTAAAACCAATTATTGCTGCCTCAACAGGGTGTACACTATATGCAGACCATGGAGTCACTCGAACAGATCTATGATGAACAGAATGATATTTTATAAACAGCTTATTATGTAAACATAAATGCATAAAGTAAGAGTATGTTTCATAAAAAATGATAAAACATATAGCTTGTATAAGAAAATCATATATTGATTGAGGCCATATCATATAATAAAGCTCTCTAGTAGCTAAGCTAGCTACAGCAAAAATAAAACAAGCCATAACTCCAAATTTAATTTCCCATTTGACTTGGTTATCTTTTAACGGTTTTTGAGTAATATACTTTCCTTGCTCATTATATGAAAACATTTCAAACAAAACAGAAAATACATAAGCAGTAACAACATAAATGAATGTATTCACAAAAAATGAAACAACTAATGCAATACCCCAATAGCTATCAACCCAAAAATAAAATAACCCTTCTATCATCATCCATATATACCTTCAATTTAAACTCCAATAATTATTGATAATAAACGACTCACTGACGCTACGGCAAGCTGCCTTTTTAAATCCCAAATTAACCAATTACTCTAAAATGTTAAAAACACCTATAAGAATCATTAAATAATCAAGTTTTTTTGCTATAATCTACACCTATTAAAAGCCATCTATTATTAATTTATAGTCACTTACATAGACTCACCCACTTAAGCAGCTCACTAATAACCAAAATATAAAGCTCATATTGGAAAATTCATGTCTTTAGATAAATCTCAAGCCAATAACCCAAAAACTTATCAGACTAAATATAAAGTCCGCATAGTAACAGCAGCATCTTTATTTGATGGCCATGATGCGGCTATCAATATTATGCGACGTATTTTACAAAGCAGCGGCTGCGAGGTTATTCACCTAGGCCATAACCGTAGCGTTGAAGAAGTTGTTAATTGCGCTATTCAAGAAGATGTTCAAGCCATTGCTATGACCTCCTACCAAGGCGGCCATGTCGAATATTTAAAATACATGGTTGATTTACTTAAACAAAAAAATGCCGAACATATCAAAGTATTTGCTGGCGGCGGTGGTGTGATATTGCCTGATGAAATTGAGGAGCTTCATGCTTACGGCGTCACACGTATTTATTCACCAGATGATGGCCGTCATTTAGGTTTGCAAGGTATGATCGATGACTTAATTCAAAAGGCTGATTTTACTACTGGTGATAAACTCAGATCTAAAACTCCAACTTATGATCAACACTTAGAAATTGGTCAATTAATTTCAGCTGCTGAAAACTATCCTGAAAAACATCAAGCACAACTTGATCAAGTCCGTCAGCTCGCTCAACAATCCAAAACACCGGTGCTTGGTATTACCGGCACTGGGGGCGCAGGAAAATCATCGTTAGTCGATGAACTAGTCCGTCGCTTCTTGCTTGATTTTGATGATAAGCGCATCGCCATCATATCCGTTGATCCCTCAAAACGAAAAACAGGTGGTGCTTTGTTAGGCGATAGAATTCGTATGAATTCAATTAATCATGAACGTGTTTACATGCGTTCACTTGCAACTCGTCAATCTAACTTAGCTTTATCACCTCATATTAAAGATGCGGTTAATATTGTTAAAGCCGCTAATTTTGATTTGGTCATTTTGGAAACCTCTGGTATTGGTCAGTCGGATACTGAAATTGAAGAACATGCCGATATTTCACTGTATGTGATGACACCAGAATATGGCGCGGCAACTCAGCTTGAAAAAATTGATATGCTGGATTTTGCGAATATTATTTGTATTAATAAATTTGATAAAAAGGGTGCTTTAGATGCGTTAAAAGATGTCAAAAAACAATTTCAACGTAATCATAATCGCTTTGATGACAAGGTCGATAGCATGCCTGTGTACGGCACTATTGCCAGTCAGTTTAATGATCCGGGTACCAATCAACTCTACCGTAATTTGATCGAGCTCATTAATGGCGCTAGTGAAATTGATTTTAAAACAAGCTTTGATGTTGATATAGAAATGTCGCAAAAAATTCATATTATTCCACCTCAGCGAACTCGCTATTTAGCTGAAATTGCCGAGAGCAATCGTCAGTATGATGAATGGGTAAATGAACAATCTGAACAAGCTCAAAAAATTCAAAGCTTACAAGAAACCATTGATTTAATTGATGGTGATGAGATAAAAAAGCAACTCCAAGAAAAACTAACATCGATTGAAATAAAATTAGACAAAGAAAATAGTCTAACTTTAGAAAAATGGCATCAAGAGATCGAACAATACAAAGCTCCCATTTTTACTTATAAAGTTCGTGATAAAGCTATTAATATTGAAACTCATACTGAGTCACTCTCAGGTCACTCAATTGCCAAAGTTTCTACGCCCAACTACACCAGCTGGCATGATCGATTAAAATGGAAGCTACAAGAAAACTATCCAGGCCAATTCCCTTACACCGCTGGCGTATTTCCTTTTAAACGTGAAGGCGAAGATCCAACTCGAATGTTCGCTGGCGAAGGCGGACCAGAAAGAACTAACAGACGTTTTCATTATGTCTCTAAAGATATGCCGGCTGCTCGTTTATCAACTGCTTTTGACTCTGTTACTTTATATGGTGATGATCCAGATCACCGCCCTGATATTTACGGAAAAATTGGTAACGCTGGTGTTTCAATTTGTTGTTTAGATGATGCAAAAAAACTGTACTCTGGCTTTCGTTTAACCAAACCAACCACTTCAGTTTCAATGACCATTAATGGCCCTGCACCCATCTTAGTTGGCTTTTTTATGAATGCTGCGGTTGATCAAGAATGTGAAATCTATATCAAAGAAAATGGTTTAGAAGAACAAACTAAAAATAAGATTGCTGAAATTTATGCTGAAAAAAATCTACCTGTCCCAGTTTACCAAGGCGATATTCCCGAAGGGAATGATGGCTTAGGTTTAATGTTATTAGGTGTTTCTGGTGACCAAGTTTTACCCGAAACTATTTACCAAAACATTAAAGCTGACACCTTGCAAAAAGTGCGCGGCACTGTTCAGGCTGATATTCTTAAAGAAGACCAAGCACAAAATACTTGTATTTTTTCAACAGAATTTTCACTTAAATTAATGGGTGATGTACAAGCCTATTTTATTGATCACAATATTCGTAATTTTTATTCGGTTTCAATTTCTGGTTATCATATTGCTGAGGCTGGCGCCAACCCAATTTCTCAACTAGCTTTTACTTTAGCTAATGGGTTTACTTTTGTTGAGTATTACTTAGCAAGAGGTATGGACATTAATCAATTTGCACCTAATTTTAGTTTCTTTTTCTCTAACGGTATTGATCCTGAATATGCGGTCATTGGTCGTGTCGCAAGGCGCATTTGGGCAAAGGCAATGAAACATAAGTATAAAGCCAATAGTCGTGCACAAATGTTGAAATATCACATCCAAACATCAGGCCGTTCATTACATGCTCAAGAAATTGACTTCAATGATATTCGTACCACACTACAAGCTCTGTATGCGATTTATGATAACTGTAATTCTCTACACACTAATGCCTATGATGAAGCCATAACAACACCAACGGAAGAATCTGTCAGGCGCGCTATGGCCATTCAATTAATTATTAATCGTGAACTTGGACTCAATAAAAACCAAAACCCATTGCAAGGTTCTTTTATTATTGAAGAACTGACTGATTTAGTTGAAGAGGCAATCTTACTCGAGTTCGAAAGAATTAGTGAGCGTGGTGGAGTACTCGGCGCGATGGAAACTATGTATCAACGTTCGAAAATTCAAGAAGAATCCATGCATTATGAAACCTTAAAACACTCAGGTGAATATCCCATTATCGGCGTTAATACTTTCTTATCTTCACAAGGCTCACCAACTATTATTCCGAGTGAAGTTATTCGTTCAACCGAAGAAGAACGCTTTTATCAAATTAATATGCTCAAAAAACTACATCAAGCGTATACATCAGAATCAGAAAAACAGCTCGATGCGTTACAACAATCTGCACTAACTAATGACAATATTTTTACTATTTTAATGGAAGCAACTAAGCACTGCTCACTAGGACAAATATCTAAATGTCTCTATCAAGTTGGTGGACAGTATAGAAGAAATATGTAACTAAAATCAGGAGCCTAGCTTTAATTAGCTAACACCTCTAGTAAAAAGCTGTTCATAAGGCTACGCTCACTGATTTGTTCGATGAAATATTTTTATGCTTTTTCTAAAGCCTGAGAAACATCCGCAATAATATCATCGATATGTTCTATACCAACCGATATTCGAACCAGATCTTCACTTACTCCCGCTTTAGCCAGTTCTTCTTGGTTCAATTGACGATGTGTTGTTGATGCTGGATGGCAGGCTAGTGACTTTGCATCACCAATATTAACCAACCGCAGAATCATCTCTAAAGAGTCAATGAATCTTGCGCAAGCTTCTATGCCACCCGAAATACCAAAGCTTAATATTCCAGATGCTTTACCATGAGTAATCTTTTTACAATTAGCGTTATCGGGACTATTAGCCAGCGCTGCATAATTTACCCATTCGACTTTAGAATGCTGCTGCAAAAAGTCTGCGAGTTTTTCAGCATTTTCACAGTGGCGATCCATTCTTAAACCCAAGGTTTCAAGACCCTGAAGAATTTGAAAAGCATTCATTGGTGATATGGCCGCACCAGTATTTCTTAGTGGTACAACACGACAACGTCCAATATAAGCCGCTTCACCGAGTGCCTCAGTATAAACCACACCATGGTAAGAAGGGTCTGGCTCATTAAGAATAGCAAATCGCTCTTTATTAGCTACCCAATCAAATTTACCTGAATCAACAATAATGCCACCGATAGAAGTTCCATGCCCGCCAATATACTTGGTGAGTGAGTGCACCACGATATCCGCACCAAGCTCAAATGGCCGACACAAATAAGGCGTAGCTACCGTGTTATCAACAATCACTGGTACTCCATGCTTATGCGCAATATCTGCCAAGCGTTGTATATCAACAACATTACCCGCTGGGTTACCAATCGACTCACAAAAAACCGCTTTGGTTTTTTCATCAATTGCCGATTCAAAACCATTAAAGTCATCATGAGAAATCATTTTCACCTCAACACCCTGTTTAGGTAATGAGTGAGCAAATAGGTTATAAGTCCCACCATATAACTGACTGGTACTAACAATATTATCACCCACCTCAGTGATGCATTGAATAGCATAAGTAATAGCCGCCATCCCCGAAGATACAGCTAATGCGCCTATACCACCTTCCATTGCAGCAACACGCTTTTCCAAAACATCCGTCGTCGGATTCATAATACGTGTGTAAATGTTTCCCGGCACAGCCAGATTAAAAAGATCCGCGCCATGCTGAGTATTATCAAAAGTATAAGATGTTGTTTGATAAATAGGTACTGCAGCAGACTTTGTTGTTTCCTCAGCAGTATAACCCTCATGTAATGCGATAGATTCTAGTTTCATAATATTTCTCGCTTAATCAATAATTTAAAAAGGATAGCCGCTAAATGCAGTCTATCTACATCATCAGCTAATCGAACTGGATCTTTTTAATAACTCTTCCAATTTAAAAATATCATACATCGACTCATAAATTTTTCAATGAAATATTTATCTAATCTTAATTCATAAAAATTCTTGTCGATTTTTGAGATTACTAAGACTGTTGAATTAGTTTTAACTTTTGAATGCTTTAATCAACTTGTGAACTCAAATTACTGCACAAGAAAAAGCGCAAGATGCGTTAGTCACGAAAGACCTGGTTTTTATAACTGTGTATAGTTTATAACTGGATATGTGGTTTATAAATGGCTATATGAAATGGCTAAATTTAGCCTAAAACAACATGACTACAACTTAAACTGATTAACTAGTTTCTGTAGATTAACGGCCAAATTAGCTAACTCTTTACTAGAAGCTTTATTTTCACTCGCACCTTGAGAGGCTTGGTCGGCCATATCTGAAATCATGTTAATATTTTGAGACATTTCTCTGGATACAGAACTTTGCTCTTCAGCAGCACTGGCAATATGACTACTCATATCATTAATAGTATTCACAGCATGTGTGATTTGATTTAATGATTCGCCTGCTGAAGCGGTTTGTTCAACACTATTTTTAGCTTCTTCACGGCTATCTTTCATAACAGTAACCGCTTCACGAGTACCAGATTGCAAACGCTCTATCATTTCTTGAATTTCTGATGTCGACTCTTGAGTTTTACTCGCTAAGGTTCTTACTTCATCAGCTACAACAGCAAAACCACGTCCTTGTTCACCAGCTCTCGCTGCTTCAATAGCGGCATTTAAAGCCAGTAAATTGGTTTGGTCAGCAATGCCTCTGATCACATCAAGTACAGCTCCAATACTCATACTGTATTTATCGAGTTTATCAATCACTACACAAGCGTCATTAAGTTCATTGGCTAAAGTATTGATCGTATTAATACTATTTTGCACAATGGTTTGTCCATCTAATGTGTCTTGGTTGGCTTTTTTTACTTCAGACAAAGTCCCACTAGCTCGCTTTGCAACTTCATCAACGGTTGATGTCATTTGGGTCATAGCTGTCGCAATCATTCTGGTCTGTTCTTGCTGTTGATTAATGCTCTCATGACTCTTTTTAGAAATAACTGAGGTTTGCTCTGCCGCTGCCGAAAGTTGCTGTGAGTCGGTATTAATTTCTTTCAATATGTCTCTTAATCTATCGATTAACCGATTAAACCCTACTGATAGTTGTCCCAGCTCATCTTGATTATAAATGGTTACTTTCTCTGTAAGATCACCATGTGACACTTTCTTAATAACCCGTAAAACTTCTTTTATTGGCTTAGTAACACTTTTAAATATCCATAAATTAATAAAAACATTGGCAAGTATGGCTACGCAAGTAAATATAAGTAGCATAATTTTACTGGCAGCCAAATCATGAGTACCACCCTTCTCAAGACTCTCTATGCCACTTAAAGCCGTATAAGCAATCGCAATTAAGGACACTATAATAAGACACGCGCCAGCTGTGAGTTTTGTATTAATTGTTATGGTCATCATTTTCCTCAATCAAATCATATGGCTATTCAATAACCATAAATACCTAAATTAAGATTAAAGTATGGCTGTCAGGTTATACCATTAAGAATAGACAAAAATGAACTAGCTTGCCAAAAAGCTTCGATTATTTGACCAGAAAAAGCTGCCAATAAACCACTAATTTGACACCAATCACCATAATACCTACAGACTATTCACCATAGATTGTTGCAACAAGATGACGGCCAGAAGCATGGTTGCGATGCTCACACAGATAAATGCCTTGCCATATGCCCATATTTAACTGGGCCTGACTAATAGGAATGGTGACACTAGAGCCGAGTAGACTCGCTTTGATATGAGCCGGTAAATCATCTGGGCCTTCCTCAGTATGAGTATAATAAGGCTGATTTTCTGGCACTACACGATTGAAGACATTTTCAAAATCATAACGAACGCTTGGGTCAGCATTTTCATTAATCGTCAGAGAGGCTGAACTATGTTTAATAAACAAATGCATCAGTCCAGCCTGTATCGTTAAATCCGTTAAACTTGCCAAAACTTCGTCGGTAATCAGATGAAAACCTCGGCCTTTAGGTTTTAAAGTAATTTCTTTTTGCAACCATATCATCGTTTTTTTAACGCCACTCAAATTTAACTCGCGATGTCACACCACAAAGTAAAGTATAAGCGATGGTGTTAGCGTGTTCTGCAATAGTTTCAACAGGTAGCTCTTCACCCCATAAAACCGCTCGCTCACCAAGTACTATGTCATCTTGCCCTAAATCAATCGTCAACATATCCATCGACACTTGACCAACAATCGGGTAAAGCTTGTCTTTTATCCAAACCGGCGTGCCTTCCTCAATGTGTCTGGGATAACCATCACCATAACCGATAGCTATAACACCAATGCGTGTTGCTTTATCAGCTATCCAACTACTGCCATAACCTACGCTATCACCAGCAACAAGTTGACGAGTTGCAAATAACTGTGATTCCAGTGTCATAGCTGGAATTAAGTGATGAGCGCTACCTTTGTAACCCTTCATTGGTGAGCAGCCATACAAAGCAATACCCGGCCTTACCCAATCAAAATGACTTTCTGGCCAAGCAATTACACCGGCCGAATTAGCCATGCTAATAGCCTGATTTTGCTTAATAGAAACTGATTGAATAACTTGTTTAAAGCGGTCAATTTGAGTCACATTCATGACGTGATTAATATCATCCGCACAAGCCAAATGAGACATTAGGTTAATCGTTTTAATTAAATTTAAATCGGCTAATGCTTGATAAGCGGATAAAAATTCAGCTTGAGTTAAACCAAGACGATTCATACCAGAATCAAACTTTAACCAGATAGTAATTGGTTGAGGGTGATTACTTTTTTGAGAAAATTTTACAAGCGCATCAACTTGAGACTGTTGGTGAACAATAATTTGCAAATCTAACGCTTGAATTAAAGACAACTCATCGTAACTAAAAAAACCTTCAAGCAAGACAATTGGCAAGGTAACTTTTGCTTCACGTAACTTAATAGCTTCATCAATACAAGCCACCGCAATGGCATCGGCATTGTTTAAACTGTTCGCCACCTGGCAAATACCATGGCCATAAGCATCAGCTTTAATCACCGCCATGATTTTGCTGTCAGGCGCTAATTGACCTATGACTGAAAGGTTATGTTGGATAGCTTTAAGATTAATAATGGCTTTAGTAGCACGCATACCTAATCAACTAGACCTAACTATTATACCCAGCGCCTTTCGAAATGCAGGTAGGCAGCAGGTATTAAAACTCTTGGTAATCATTAGCCAAATTATTAAAGCGATTGAAATGCCCTTGGAAGGCTAAACGTGTTGTACCAATAGGGCCATTTCTTTGTTTACCAATAATAATTTCCGCTGTGCCTTTATGTTCTGATTCTGGATTATAAACTTCATCGCGATAAACAAACATAATCACATCGGCATCTTGCTCGATTGCACCTGACTCACGCAAATCAGACATGATGGGGCGTCTATCGGCACGTTGCTCCAAAGAGCGATTAAGCTGAGATAAGGCCACTACCGGTACACTTAACTCTTTAGCTAAAGCTTTTAAGGAACGAGAAATTTCTGAAATTTCCAAGGTTCTATTATCTGAAGCGGCTGGCACCGTCATCAATTGCAAATAATCAACAATAATCAAACCTATCTCGCCGTGCTCTCTAACTATACGACGCGAGCGTGAGCGAACCTCAGATGGTGATAACCCCGCAGAGTCATCGATAAACATTTTACAACTATTTTTTAATATATTAGAAGCTACCGACAAGTTATCCCAATCCCTATCGTCCAAAGCACCACTACGCAAACGGTTTGCATCAATTCCACCAATCGACGCAAAAGAACGCATTAATAATTGGTTGGCTGGCATTTCCATACTAAAGGCTAAAACAGGTTTACCGCTATGAATAGAAGCATGCTCAGCAATATTCATAGCAAAGGTTGTTTTTCCCATAGCGGGTCGACCGGCAACAATAATTAAGTCAGATTTTTGCAAACCATTAG
>CAYPMT010000011.1:22810-35908 GCA_964411875.1 uncultured Kangiellaceae bacterium | reverse complement strand
CAATCTCTTAAGCGGTGAGATGTGATCAAGAGACAGTGTCAAGCACGGGATGACGTTGTGTGGATATTTAACGTTTGAACTAACAGGTGCGCGTGTAGCGCGCATCCTGGTTGAGAGACTGGTATAGTTCTTTTTGTCTCTTCAAGTATTTTTTCAAAATGTTTTGAAAGACCCAGACGCATTTGCGTATTTAAGCAATTTTTCAGATTGGCCTGCTGCATTTACCGTACGCTTTGGTACAATCAATGCCTGATTGTTGTCAATATAGAAACAGTATAGGTTCTTTGATTCCTCAAATTCTTGGATTGCGCTCCACTTATATAGCTGTTCACAATCATTTGTTTGGTACATGAAACCTTGATCTGATATTTGAAGTTTTTGTAATTGGAGCATCCGACCATTTTCGTTAATGGAGTGTTTTAAATACAGCCTTTGTTGAAAGATATTTGCCCCTATAAAAACAAGCATGCTAGCCAGAAATGCAGAAATCCCAATATTGAGTTTCAAAAAATTAAGATATTCATATTTTTCGTAAAAGTTCATAACACTAGCGAAACCTATGCCAAAGAATACCCATACTACTATATTTATAATGAACATCTTGTTACCGGCTTTACTAATGCGAGAAATTCGGTCATAAGCAACCTTGACGAACTCTTCGTACTCTTTTCTTTTAAGACTGAACTCGATTTCCATTTTCTTAGCTCTTTAACAAGATCATTTGGCAGATAGATATTTCTTCTAACATAATCATTCTATATCCTTAGTTTTGTTAATTGTAGAAGGCTAAGCTTGCCTAACAGTCTATCACTTCTAAAAGCTAAGCCCATAAATTAATGAGTTATGAATGCTCAAAACATGTTAATTAATAATCTTAAGCAGCCATTCTTTAAATGCAATCACTGGTGGATGTTCAGCTTTATCTTTAGGTGTAATTAGATAGTAAGCATATTGACTTTTAATGGGTGAGTTGACAGCAATGACGAGTTCTTTTTCTTCGAGCTCGTTTTCAATTAAAAACTGTGGCATAAGTCCAATACCTAAACCTGCAATGGCTGCACGTGCCATAGTTGAAAATTGTTCAAAGACAATACCTTGCTCATTGGGTGGAGATAATTCATTGCTAGTAAACCATTCGCTCCAGGCGTCTTGGCGAGATGAAATATGGAGTAATGGTACTTTACTGAGTTGTTTAGGCGATTTGAGCGCATGCTCTTTGATAAGTTTTGGTGAGCATACCGGTACGATGACCTCACCCATTAAAAAGGTGTAGCTCGCATTGGGCCAGTCCGGTAGACCGTAGTGAATAGCAGCATCGATATTTTCTTGATGAAAGCTAAATGGCGATAACTTACTAACAAAATTAATCGTTACATCAGGATTTGCTTTGAGAAACGATGGAAACCTAGGCATTAACCAGCGAGTGCCGAAGGTTGGCAGTATCGCTAAATTGAGGCTGGTTTGAAACGAACTTGTCATCACTTTTAATGAGGCATCACAAACCATTTGCAGTGCAGTATCTATTTCGCGAGCATACAGCTTACCAGCTTCGGTGAGTTCGACAGTTTTACGAGTACGCTTAAATAGTTCAATATCAAGATGAGCTTCAAGCGCATGAATTTGTCGACTGACAGCGCTTTGAGTGAGGTTTAGCTCTTTGGCTGCAATAGTAAAACTAGTGGATTTAGCAGCGGCACTAAAAGCTATTAGCATGCTGGTGCTAGGAATCAGTCGTCGTTTATTGATTAAGCCTTTGTCTCTATTCATTACAAAAAGTCATCAATTGATGAAATAAAATCACTTGTGTCTTATATGGTTATTAGTGCACTATGCCAGTATGGTGAAGATAAATCACGTTATTTTGGTATTAAGTGGTATTTTTGTCGATTCACTGGTTCATTATTAACATTAGTAAAAGTAATAATAAATTAATCTTAACTCGAGGCAAAGCAATATGGCAAAGGCAGCAAAGCATCAAACGACTGAGAAGGAACAAGCTTTTTTAGATACAGTCGTTAACGGTAAATATGATCGTCAGATAATCACTGGTATTAAAAAGTTTCTTGATAATAAAGTGCCTGAAGATATGGCATCTTTTTATACCAAAGAAGAATTACAGGCTGTGGTCGATTTACAAGGTACTGAAAAAGATATTGAAGCGCGTATGCCAGTAAAAATCACTCGTCATTATTATGATATTGCTAAAACCAGTGTTCCTATTCAAGTTTTAGTTAAAGCTAGCCCAAAAGAAACATTCGATCTTGATGGTGCACCAGATCCAGGTAAGCAAATGGACTATAGTCCAATTGAAGGTTTAATCCATAAATATGAACTCGGTTTAATTTATGTAGCATCGACTTGTTCAGCACATTGTCGTTTTTGTTACAGAGAAGAATTAATTGCTAAAAAAGAAGTTGAAAGACCTGATGGTACAGTTGCACCAAAAGGTTTAGCTCAACTGAGTGAAATGGTTGAGTATGTTAAAGAACATAACAAGATTGTTGCTGATAATGGTGGCCGTCATCCTAAAACCGGTCGTGAAAAACTTCGCGAAATATTAATGTCTGGTGGCGATCCAATGGTTTTAGGTAATAAGAATATTGCGGCTTGGTTAGCTGGATTATCTGAAGCGGGTATTGAGTCAATTCGAATTGGTACTAAAGAGCTTGCTTTTTATCCGGATCGTTTTGATGAAACTTTCTTTGATATGTTAGACAAGTTCCATGAAGTTTATCCTGAAACAAAACTTCGTATGATGGTTCACTTTAATCATCCTGATGAGTTTTTAGCAAAAGATAGTAACGGTAATTATATTGAGAATCCTGCTGGTGGTTTAGAGTGGATTCCTGCAACTAAAAAAGCGGTTGCTGAATTAGGTAAGCGCAATTGGCTTAACATTGATAACCAAGCGCCAATTATTAATGGTATCAACAACGATCCTGATGCATTAAGAATTATGCAACGTGAACTAAAGCGTAATCGTGTTGAAAATCACTACTTCTTCTGTGGACGAGACATTGTTGGTCATAAAGCCTTTAATGTGCCAATTGAAGAAGCTTGGAGAATCCTAAACGAATCGCAAAAAGGTTTATCGGGTGTTGAAGCGCATGCAAGGCTTTCAATTACTCACTATAAAGGAAAAACTGAAGTTGCTGCTGTGACTAATAAGCCTTTCCCAGGTGTTCCTGGTGGTGAAAATGGTGTAGTTATTATGAAGTTACTTCGTGGTGCCGCCGATGCACCTGATCGTGGTAAGGTTGCTATATTAGGTCGTAATCCAGAAGCCATTTGGTTTAGTGGTTATAACGATCGTGTTTTGTTTGATGAAGCGGGCTTATTTACTGATGCGATTGCAACGCCAGTTCAAACAATTACCGATAAAGCTCACTCTGCTTAATCAATTATTAATTAGCCAGTTATAACTATTATAACTAGAAGCGTGGTTTTATCTTTTCAATAGATAAAGCCACGCTTGTTAGTATCTCATACAGTAATAGTTAAAGGCGCTCCTGTATAAATACAGCTTCATATAAAGGTAAATAATAATGACTTTCGTGGTAACTGATAATTGTATTCAATGTAAACATACTGACTGTGTTGAGGTTTGCCCAGTTGATTGTTTTTATGAGGGCCCAAACTTTTTAGTGATACACCCTGACGAATGTATTGATTGTGGCGACTGTGTACCTGAGTGTCCAATTGATGCAATTTTTTCAGAAGATGACTTACCTGATGATCAACAAGAGTTTGTCGCACTTAATGAAGAACTAGCAGAAGTTTGGCCCAATATTACCGAACAAAAAGCCCCACTTGAAGAGGCTGAAAAGTGGAATGGTGTGCAAAATAAAATAGAACACTTGGTGCGAGACGCCGAGTAAGTAATTGCTATAAATAACCGAGTAAATTAAAGCATGATAGATAAACGACTTAATTCTGCGGCAGAAGCTGTAGCGGATATTTTTGATGGTGCGACCGTCATGATTGGTGGTTTTGGTGAGGCTGGCAGTCCACTTGAACTTATCCACGCATTAATCGATCAAGGAGCTAAAAACTTAACTGTCATTAATAACAATGCTGGCAGTGGCCATGTCGGGTTAGCTGCACTGATTGAAAATGGTCACGTGGCAAAAATGATTTGTTCTTTTCCTCGGACAGCTAATTCGACCGTTTTTACGGATAAGTATCGCAGTGGTGATATTCAATTAGAACTTGTTCCTCAAGGCACACTCGCTGAACGTATACGTGCAGGTGGTGCAGGCATTCCGGCTTTTTACACACCTTCTTCGGTTGGAACACCTTTATCGGAAGGTAAAGAGTCTCGCGTTTTTGAAGAGCGTGAATATGTGATGGAACGAGGTTTAACCGCTGACTTTGCTTTAATAAAATGTCAAAGAGCTGATCGGTACGGTAATTTAAGTTATAACAAAACGGCACGAAACTTTAGCCCAATTATGGCGATGGCGGCTAAAACAACCATCGCGCAAACTATTCAAGAATCGGCTTTGGGTGAAATGGATCCTGAAACTATAGTGACGCCAGGCCTTTTTGTTAATCGAGTCGTAACTGTTGCTAATCCAGCTTTAGAGTCTCAACTAGTGAGTGAGGGGAGAACCTACCCATGAATGATTCAGTAGCCAGTGAAAATAAACCAATAGGTTGGACTCGAGATGACATGGCTAAACGAGCAGCTCTCGATATTCCTAATGGTGCTTATGTGAATTTAGGTATTGGTATACCTGAAAAAGTTGCCCGTTATGTGCCTGATGGCAGAGAAGTTATTTACCATACCGAAAATGGTTTATTAGGTATGGGACCTAGCCCTGAACCTGGGCAAGAAGATCCTGAATTAATTAATGCCGGTAAGCGATTAGTGACAGCTGTTCCTGGTGCCGCTTATTTTCATCATGCTGATAGCTTTTCCATGATCCGTGGTGGTCATATTGATATTTGTGTTTTAGGCGCCATGCAAGTTTCTCAAACAGGTGACTTGGCGAATTGGTCAACCGGTGCACCTGATGCGATTCCCGCTGTTGGTGGAGCAATGGATTTAGTTGCTGGCGTTAAAACTATTTATATTATTACTCAGCATTGTACTAAAAATGGTGAAGCAAAATTATTAGAAAAGTGCAGTTATCCTTTAACCGGGCTCGGTGTCGTTAGCCGTATTTACACTGACCTAGCCGTAATCGATGTTACGCCTGCTGGCCTTACATTAGTTGAGTTAGCGCCAGGTGTTGATTTTGATTATGTTCAGCAACGAACCGGTGCTGAGTTACATTTACCCAGTAAAAAATAAAAGACTTTGGAATAGGTATATTCATGAGTGATTTGAAAACAACAAGCGCTAAGTTATATCAACGTGCATTAGATGTTATGCCTGGTGGTTGTAGTCGTAATACGGTTTTGCGAAAGCCACATCCGCTTTATGCTGAGCGTGGAGAAGGTTGTTATGTGACTGACATTGAAGGTGTTAAGCGAATTGATTTTGCTAATAATATGGCGTCTTTAATTCATGGTCATGCACATCCTCAAGTGGTGTCAGCGGTTACTGAGCAATTACAAAAAGGCACGGCATTTACCATGGCGACAGAAGCTGAAGTTTTATACGCTGAGTCTATGTGTCAACGTAATCCTGGCTTTGAAAAAATTCGTTTTGTTAACTCTGGTACAGAAGCGGTAATGAGTTGTTTAAAAGCTGCTCGTGCTTATACTGGCCGAGAGAAAATTGCCAAGGTTGAAGGTGCTTATCATGGGCTTTATGACTATGCAGAAGTAAGCCAAACCTCTAAACCTGAAAACTGGGGTGATCAAGCCAAACCGGCCAGTGTTCCGGTTGCTTATGGTACACCCAGTTCAGCGTTAAATGATGTTATTGTTATCCCATTTAATGATGTTGAAACAGCGATCGCTTTGTTGGACAAACATGCGGATGAGCTAGCTTGTGTGTTAGTTGATTTAATGCCCCACCGCGTTGGTTTGTCGCCGGCATCAGAACCTTTTATTAAAGCATTACATCAGTGGACTTTAGATAACCAAGCTTTATTAGTGTGTGATGAAGTAATTACCTATCGGAGTAACTTTTCTGGTGCACAAGATTGGTATGGCATTCGTCCTGATCTAACCGCTATGGGAAAAATGATCGGCGGCGGCTTTCCTGTTGGTGCTTTAGCTGGCCGTAAAGATGTGATGGGTGTGATGGATCCCTTGGCTGATAAAGTTTTATTTCCTCACTCAGGAACTTTTTCCGCAAACCCAATCACTATGACTGCAGGTCGAATTTCTATGGAGCTATTTGATCAAGAAGCCGTTACAGCACTAAATCAATTATCTGATTATGCGCAAGAGTCGATTAGAGAGGCGATTAAAGTTGCCGATATTCCCGCTTGTGTTGCTGGTGGTGGCTCGATGTTTCGTGTGCATATGAAAGAAACAGTCCCGCAAAATTATCGAGAAGCTTTTATGAGTCCAGAAGAAAATAGACGCCTAGCTATTTTGCTTAATCATCTTTTTGATAACGGCATGATGATGATTAATACCTGCTCGGCAACGCTTTCGACTGCTATGACAAAAGCAGAAATTGATCGTTTATCTGAAGCCATGTTAGGTGGGTTTAGGAAGATTAAAGAAACGCTCTAATCTTTTATTTGTATATTACAGTTTGGTAGGTTGGGCTGAGGAATGAAGCCCAACAATAATTGTTCTATAATATCCTCTTCTTTCCATGATGTTAGGCTGGCATAGTAATTAATTACTATGAGCTTATCGTTTACCAAGCAGTTGTTGTTTCACATTGTTATTTTCGAGCTGCCAGGTTTCTATCGTTTGATATTGAATGCCTTTGTGTGTTGGTTCAGATAAAAACAAACTAATTTCATTGATGTTAATTTTGCCACTAAAGTGCTGGTTTTGTTCAGGCGGCGTCTCAACTTGTCTAAATAAAGTGATATGAGGAACATAGCTTTTTTTATCAAAAGAAAAAATTTTTAAGCCGGAGAGTTGTTGTTCAATTTGTTTTTTACATTGTAGAAGTCGACTGCTTTTATCTTGAACAGATAAAACCAAAATGGCGGGTTTTGGCCAGAAGATTAAATCGCTTAACTCAATACTAAAAGGTACAGTGTGTAATGGCTCAAAATATTCAAGAATCGTATCTAGTTGCTTTTCAGACGTTTGACCTAAAAAGCTTAAGGTAATATGGAAGTTTTCTGGTGCTACTAGGCTTGTTTGTAGAGCACCGATTGAGTTTTGTATTGTAAGTAGTTTAGTTTTTTCATCAGCAGATAAATTGATACCAAAAAATAGTCGTAAAGCTTTTTTTTTGTCGTTTCGTTTCGAACTTCTTTTTGACATGATTTTTTGTTTAAACTAAATCAAATTATTATAGTCGCCAGTAGGCGTTTAACTTACAGGCTTCTTTACGTAAGCCGACAAGACGCTCTAGTATAGGGGTATCTCGATTAATGATCCATTGTTCGACTTCATCTTCTGAATGAGTTTCTAACATTAATACGCTTATGTATTGGTTTAATTGAAGATCGCGAATATTATCTAATATATTATCCCAAGGTTGACGATAGGAAAGTCGCTGTTGTTGATCAAATAAACTCCCAAAAAAGAGTCCGTTATCAAGTGCACGGCGAATCTTTGCAATCAGCTTAAAATAGTCTTTAGTTTCTAATTCGGTTTTGGCATCAATATCTTGTTTTAATTCTTTAGTCAGTTGATCATATTGCTTACGCGCATAATCAATAATTGGTGTACTTAACTTTTCTTGTTCTTTTTCAGGCATAAAGTTTCGCCATTCTTTTGAGTAAAGCCATTGAGACATATTCAACATCATTAAATTATAACGTTGGGTTGAAAGTAGTTCTTTCAAGTCATCAATTTTTTGTTCGACTTCATTCTGAATTTTTCTTTGTTGCTCATCAACCAAATCCCAATCAGCTTTTTGTGCTAAATAGCGTTTTAAATAACCTTTTTGTTTTGCTGCATCAATAATAGGTCGCATGGCTTCGGCAAGCCAGTCCCAACTCTTTTTTAAATCATTAGTTGCTTTGTTAGGGATCATATCAGCGAAAACAATATACATATGTTGTATGTAAATAAGCGCTCGGTACATTTCAAGAACTGAAAAATGAGAGCTTTCTTGATTTAAAACTAATTCATAATGTTGCCAATGTTTGAGGGCCGAAAAACAAATTTTTTCAAAGGCTTGCTCGGACTCAATACCCTGGCTTAAATCAGTGACTTTAATGCGTAAATATTCTGCGGAGAACTTTTCACAAAGGCTATAACCCCTACGAGCTTTGCTAGCATTATATAAAGTCAGATCAAGCTCTTTAATGAGGTAGCGACCAAGGGCAAATAAATATTCGGCACTGCCTTCAATTAACTCTAATTCAACTTCGCAAATATCAAGAGACTTATTAGCATCTGAGTTATCATCAATAGGAATGATATTGCCTAAATCAAGCGACAGTTCAATTTTTGTACCATCAGAAAAGTTTAAGTAGCACTTGGTTCTTTCAAAGTGGGTGTTAAAGCAAGGTAAAAACTCGCCATCTTCTTCATTTGCTTCTTCAATAAGAACTTGCAAATAGGGGTCACTAATTAGACTAATATCTAAAGCATCTTGGTTGAGTTCAATCTCATCTTCATTGCGCTGGTGAAGTCCACCAATAGTTTTCCCTGATGACTTTACTGTTTGGATAAAATGGCTATCAGTTTTGCGAATACGCATACCGATACCCAGCTCACGTAGCTTGAAATGCTCGGTATCATAGTAAACATTTTGTAGGCTTTGACTTTCCCAAGGGCTTTGAGATTCAATGCCTGGAATTTCTAAGCTGTTGATTTTTAATAGTTTTTCAGGGGTTGCTGCGAGTTTTAACTCAAGTTCGCTAGCCATAAACTTAACCTATTGTTGCTCCAATGAGCTTATTTAACCATTCATGAATACGTTTGTCATCACTCTCTTAAATAAGATTATACCGCGTATATTTAAAAAATGTGATTGAGTGCGAGCATCGAACAGCTACAACCGCTATTATTAAGCATAATTTTTTCGTACAATAGCCCAAACTATAATCAAAGCCTGTCATTTTTTAACCTCTAAAGCTAAACAATATTATGCATAAAATTAAAATAATTTTAACCACGATCACTTTTTTAACCTTGCTTGTTAGTGCGACAGAAGCATTTTCTAAAATAGTTTATGTGGATGATAATAAGGCAATGGTTTGGACACGAACGGGGCCATCGAGCGGTCATAAAGTGCGTAACAAATATGCACCAGGCGCTCGGTTTGAATTGTTGCAAGTTGATCAGGCGGCAAAGTATACACAAGTTAAAGATTCTGCTGGCCGTGTTTCTTGGATCCCTTCGGAATTTTTAACTTCTAATATGCCTGCAAAAGAATCACTAGCCATCGCGAGAAAAACGATTGATGAACTTAAGAAAAAGCACGCTCAAAAAGAATCTAATCTTGAAAAGCGTTTAGTAGCATTGACACCACTTGAAAAAATTAATCAAGACTTACAAACTAAGTTGGCAAAATTAAACTTGGAGCTTGAACAAGCTAGAGAAAAAAGCCAAATGTATAAGAGTGGCTTTTATAGCGATATATTCTTTTCTGGCGCCATTGTTATCCTATTTGGAATGTTGCTTGGCTGGATATTTACAAAAATAAAAGCAGGCAATCGAGCCAGTCGTTGGAAGTAGTCTTAAACTGGATTAACTTAAGAAGCATTTAAACTTTAAAGTTATCTTTAACTAAATTACGGGGCAGGTTGTTTTTGACTTGCCCATTTTTATTTTGGCCAATGGCTATTGGATGGTTTTGGTAGTTTAAAATCACTTCACCACAAACAATTTTTTCACTAACTTTGTCAGATAGTTGGATGTTTTTTCCGCGGATTAATTCCATTAGTTGCAGATCATCAATAGATGCAACTTGTTTTTTTGCTTGTTCACCTAAACAGCAAACAAAGTCATGACTGGAACGAACTTTATTGGGAAAAATATCCGCTAATTTAATACCTGCTCGGTTGATTCGGATGTATGAGTTAATCTTTGAAATGGTTTGCGGAAATAACCAAAGTTCATTCTCTCTTTCAAAGAGCTCATAACCTTTTTGTTGAATATCGATTACAAAGTGTTGTTGATAATAATCAATTAAACGTTGCTTGGTTTTTTTATTAGCAGGTTTAAAGGGTGAGGTATAAAGCTTTTTAACTGCATGTTGATCTTCAGAGAGGCTTGTTTCAGAACTGCTTGTTTGAGGCGCACTTATTTCGGGTTCTTGAGGCTTGCTAAAACAAGCAATAAAAAAACCTTCACTATCAAATTGATGAGGTAGTAGGTGTAAATAACCTTGCTTTGAGGCAACTTTATAGGCATCAACAAAAAGTTGATCAAGTGGTTCAATTTGAGCAGATGTTTGTTTAACAAGATAATCAGCAACAAAATGATTTTCTTCATAAGATAAAGTACAAGTTGAATAAACCAAACGGCCACCAGGTTTTAGTGCAATATAGGCGGATTTTAATAACTCTTTTTGTAGCATTGCGGCTTTTTCAATATTATCGATTGACCAGTCATCTAAAGCATTAAGATGCTTGCGAACAGTTCCTTCTCCAGTGCAGGGAGCATCTAATAAAATAAAGTCAAAAGTTTTAGGTGTTAAGTCGGCAAATTTTGTCGCATCTAAATGGCAAAGGCTTGTATTCATAATTCCACAGCGAATAACATTAGAATATAAAACTTTTAAACGACTACTGGATAATTCATTGGCAATTAAATGCCCTTGGTTCTTGAGTAGAGCGGCTATTTGGGTTGTTTTAGAACCAGGCGCTGCCGCCATATCAAGTACCATCAAGTCTTTAGGGTTTGATATCTCGAGATTATTAAAAAGTGCAACAGGTGGTAACATTGAACTGGCTTCTTGAATATAAAAGAGCCCTTGAATATGTTCAGGTGTGTTACCTAGTAAAAGTGTTGAGTTATTTTTTTCGGTTTGTGACTCACTATTATTTGACGATGAAGCTTCTAACCAAAAGCCATCTGAGCACCAAGGGATAGGGGTGAGCTTCCAACCATATTTTTTCGCAATTAATAAAAAGTCTTGATGATTAATTTTGAGTGAGTTAATGCGAATGCTTTGACGCAATGGTGTGTTACAGGCATTAACAAAATCTTCAACTTCTTCGGCATTTAGAAACTGTTGTTGAGCATGTGCCAGATAAGCTTCTGGTACATGCTGGTTGCGATGATGGCGGGTCACTGTAAATAAGGTTTAATTGTTGCTGAGGTTTAATTATCACCAAGTGATAAAAGCGTGGTGTTACCACCTATCGCGCTGGTGTTATTAGTGCGGGTTCGTTCGGTCGCAAAACGATGCAGATAGCGTGGCCCACCAGCTTTAGGCCCTGTACCAGAAAGCCCTTGTCCACCAAAAGGTTGTACACCAACAACGGCACCAATCATGTTTCGGTTAATATAAACGTTGCCAACTTTAACGCGAGCATCGATATACTCGGCAGTTTTTTCATTGCGACTATGAATGCCTAAGGTCAGACCATAACCATAATTATTAATTGAGTTGATCACATCATCAAGTTGTTTTGATTGATAAGTAATCACATGTAAAATTGGGCCAAACCATTCTTGCGTTAAATCATCGATAGAATCAATTTTAAATGCGGTTGGTAAAACAAAGTGGCCTTGCTCCATCCCTTCTTGTTCAGGTGTTTGAGCAATTAAACGCCCTTGATCTTTTAACGTTTGAATGTGTCCTAGTAATTCTTCACGTGCATTGCCATCAATAACTGGACCAACGTCGGTTGAAACATCACTTGGGTTACCCAACTTGAGCTCTTGCATGGCGCCAGTTAACACCTCGAGAATGCGTGGAGCGATTTCTTCTTGAACATAGAGTATGCGTAGCGCAGAGCAGCGTTGTCCGGCGCTTGTGAAGGCCGAGTGAATAACATCACTAACCACTTGCTCGGGTAGAGCTGAGCTGTCGATAATCATGGTGTTTTGCCCACCAGTTTCTGCAATTAATGGCACGATAGGCGAGTTTTCTCTGGCGGCTAGTGCTCGATTAATAAAGACAGCGGTATCAGTTGAGCCGGTAAAAGCAATACCTGAAACACGAACATCAGAAGTTAATACTTGACCAATTTCACGACCACTACCAGGTACAAAATGGAGCACCTTGGTTGGAATGCCCGCTTGATGCATAAGTTGAATGGCTCGCCATGCGATAATAGGCGTTTGTCCTGCTGGTTTTGCAATGACTGAGTTGCCGGCTGCAAGAGCCGCTGTGACTTGCCCAACGAAAATAGCTAGAGGAAAATTCCAAGGGCTAATACAGCTAAAGACACCACGGCCTTGTAAATAAATTTCATTACTTTCACCGGTTGGTCCTGGCAGAGTAATTGGGTTTGCAAAGTCTTTACGGGCTTGAACCGCGTAGTAACGGGCAAAGTCGATAGCTTCACGGATTTCGTCAATGGAGTCTTGTAGGGTTTTACCGCCTTCACGTGAGCAGATAGCCATTAATTCAGCTTGGTGCTCAATCATTAAGTCAGCAAATTTTTCTAAACAGGTGGCTCGATAGTCTGCGCCTTTAGCGTCCCACTCTACAGCAGCTTGTGAAGCAATATCGATGGCCTTAGTTGTATCAGTGGCATTAGCAAGGGTGATTGAGCCTATGTTCTGTTTGGTGTCATAAGGACAAAACACGGGCTTGCTTTCGGCTTGAGTTGACTCACCATTAATGATGGGAACAGCATTCCAGGTTTGTGTCATATAGGGTTGGAGTGATTCAAGCAATGGTTGTAATTGACTGTTGATATGCAAGTTAGCCCCCTGGGAATTTTCTCTTTCATCGCCATAGAGATCTTTAGATAAAGGAATTTTATCATTGGCTAATGATGGTGTGTTTTGTAACGTTTCATAAGGATGTATCACTAAATCTTGGATTGGTGTGTCTTCATCAACTAACTTATGAACGAATGAAGTATTGGCGCCATTCTCAAGCAGTCTTCTTACTAAATAAGGGAGTAAATCTTTATGTTGCCCAACTGGCGCATA
>CAYPMT010000011.1:0-22710 GCA_964411875.1 uncultured Kangiellaceae bacterium | reverse complement strand
GGGATTGTGCGGCCGCATTCAAGGGATAACTTGTTGAGCCAACAAAGTACGGGTAAAGCACGTTTTGAGTAAGCTTGTACCACTAATCCAAAACCTTCCCAGTTATGGCAAACACTATGACGGTAAAGTTTTTCAAAAAGCTCAAGACTAATTTCTAGTCGGTCAGCTTCTTCGGCATCAATGGTGACAGCGACAGATTTTTCGCGTGCTAGACTCAGTAGATCGAGAAGGTTTTCATATAACTCCTGCATAACTCGATTATGCTGATTGTGTTCATAGCGAGGATGTAGGGCAGATAATTTAATAGAAATACTGGGTGCGACAGCATCTTGTTTGCGAGGCGCATCACTGATTTCTTTAATGGCATTGCAGTAAGCTTCTAAATAGCGCTTAGCATCGTCGGCGGTATAAGCGGCTTCGCCTAGCATATCAAATGAGTGGGTATAGCCTTTTTCTGTTGAGTCTTTACCTTGTTTGATAGCTTCAGAAATAGTACGTCCTAAAACAAACTGCTTGCCCATGAACTTCATGGCCTGATTCATGGCTTGGCGAATAACGGGTTCACCAGCTTTGCCAAGCATGTTTTTTAAGGATTGTATCGGATTGCCCGTAATCTCGTTACGTAAGCTAACAAATTTGCCGGTTAACATGAGTCCCCAAGTAGAGGTGTTAACGAGCCATGAATCACTTTGACCGAGGTGTTTCTCCCACTCAGCGGACTCAACTTTATTCTTAATTAAACCGTTGGCTACTTTGGCGTCAGGAATACGTAATAAGGCTTCTGCCAAACACATTAAAATAACGCCTTCTTTGGTTGATAAACTATATTGTTGCAAGAAAGCTTCAACACCCTCGTTAGACTCACTGCTTGAGCGTATTTTCTCAACGAGTTGGGTCGCTTGTTGAGTAATCTCACTTTGTTCTTGCTGGCTTGGACGGCTTATTTTGATGAGTTGTTCTAAATAGTCAGATTCATCAACACAGTAGTTGTTGGTAATGGCTTGCTTAAGCTGTTCAAGTGATAACTTTTCACTTACACCTTCTAAAATATCATCAGTTATAAACATCAATTCAACCTTCTGTATTTTTAAATCGTGGATTATTTCATATGGCGTTATTATGCAATAAATTTATCGCCTAATCGAATAAAGTTATTCTAATTAATTAAGTTTTTTGAGTAGATAAAAGAAAGGCTTGCTAACGCAAGCCTTATTTAGTAATTAGCTATGATTATAAGATATAACCAAAGGAGGTAGGGGGAATCATAGCCTCTCTAAAAATAACCTGTTAAAACAGGCGCTTTGATTAGTACAATACGACCCGCTTATTGATTAAATAGGGGGAAATCAATAAGCTTAATGTATTTAAGTAAGGCTTAAGAGTAAACCCTTAAGGCCTCATTAGCGACATTCACTTGCTTCTAACCAACTCGGTTGTGGACTATACGGCTCTCGTTGTAGGCTTTCAAACGATCATTTATAATCCGTATCATTAGAAAAACTAATCGATATATTTTTTGCTTATCAATGTGCTATGGTGTTAGCCAGTTTAATGGCTTTATCATTTAGCTTGCTAGACCCTAGGATTGTTTCGTTTAGTACTAGCCAGTATTTTGGCAAGTGTTGGTCTAGGTTAAGTATATTCGTTAATTATAGATGTGATGTAATTGAGATTTTTGTTTTAAAATAAAACCGTGTTTATTGTTTACATTGAACAAAGAATAAGAAAAAACATTCGGGCGAATAAAAACTTTGGAAGTATGTCAAAGTCTTAAACAGTAGGAATATGTGAGCACTGAAGTTCAGTAGTGATATTCAACCGTGAAACTCAGCAGTGAAATACTATGACCGTTAGACGACTCCCACCATTAAAGAGCTTAAGAGCATTTGAGGCTGCAGCAAGGCACCTGAGTTTTACTCGTGCTGCTGGCGAGCTATTTGTGACTCAGGCTGCTGTTAGTCACCAAGTAAAAGCCCTTGAGGATTTTTTAGGGGTGCCATTATTTTTTAGGCGAAATAAAAAGTTGATGTTGACGGATGAAGGGAAAAGCTATTGGCCAAAGATTAGAGATATTTTTGAAACTTTACGAGCCGCGACTGATGAAATCAGAACGTTAGGTGTTCAAGGTAGCCTTACAGTGAATGTATTGCCGACTTTTGCAACTGCTTGGTTAGTGCCTCGTTTATCAGCGTTCAAACAATTACACCCTGAGATTGATGTGCGAATTAATGCGAGTGAGGTACCAGTTGATTTTATTCGTGAAGATGTTGATGTGGCGATTGACTATGGTCATGATGAAACACCGGGTATTTATTCAGTTACGTTATTAAATGAGACTTTAACCCCAGTTTGTTCACCTGACTTAACTAAGGATAAAGGCCTTGAAAAGTTTGATGATTTAGCACAACAGACTTTCTTGCACGATCATTCTATCGATGATTGGCGGCGTTGGTTGCGTTTGGCGGGGGTTAAAGGACTTAACTTAAAGCAGGGCTCTATATTTAGTCATACAGCTATGGTGCAGCAAGCGGCTATTCATGCTCAAGGGGTCGCTATGGGACATTCTGTTTTATGTGAAGCTGATGTAAAAGCAGGGCGCTTGGTTAAGCCTTTCGACTTGGTGATGGAAAGTACTTACTCCTATAATATTACTTGTTTACAACAAACTTCTACTAGACCGAAAGTTAAAGCATTTATTGATTGGTTACTAAGTACGGTTAAGTCAGAAAGTTAGTTGTATCGTTATCTTTTTTATTTTATAAGGTATTAAAAATTATAGGGTATTACTGATTGTAAAGTATAATAATAGGGTTAAAGCTATTCGCCAAAACCATCATCAAATAAGTCTTTTAATTCGTTTAATAATTGATCTGAGCCTAAACCTTCAGCGTCAACCATGACTTCAGCACCAATGGGAGCATTTAAAGTCAACAGCTTAAGTAAACTGTCTCCTGGTGCGCTAACTTTCTTATGAGATAGAGTGACTTTACACTCATACCCACTAGCTATTGAAACAATTTTTGATGCCGCTCTAGCATGCATACCTTTAGGGTTGATAACTTTTAACATTTGTGATGGCATAAAAGCCCCTATTTTTGTTGTTTTAATTCTCGGTGACGAACTTGGGTATTAGCATATAAAGGTGAAAAGTCAGCGACTAATTTTTCCGCCACATAAACAGAACGATGTTGCCCACCCGTACAGCCAATAGCAACAGTTAAGTAGTTTCGGTTATCATCTTCAAATCGTGGTATCCAGGTTTGTAGAAATATTTTTAGTTGCCAGCAGAATTCTTGAGCAATTGGCTGGTGGTTTAAGTAATCGATGATTGGTTTATCTAGCCCATTATATGGGCGTAACTTTTCATCCCAATAAGGGTTGGGCAGACAACGGGCATCAAACACAAAATCAGCATCGTTAGGGGCGCCATTTTTAAACCCAAAGGAATTGAATGAAAGGCTTAAGTGAGAGGACTTAGCCCCTAAAACACGACTGGTGATAACTTCGCATAGTTCATGAGGTGTTTTTGAGGTTGTATCAATAATCAATTCAGCGTAACGACTGATCGGTTCAAGCCGTTTCTTTTCCTCTTGAATGGCTTCCTCTAATGATAAGCCTTCAGCAGTTAATGGGTGGCGTCTGCGAGTCTCACTAAAGCGTCTTAGCAGGGTTGAGTCTTTAGCATCAACAAAGATTACATCGAGTTGGTGTTCGTTATCCTCGATCTGTTTGATTAGTAGATCAAATTCATTATAGGTATGGGTGACATTTCTCGCATCGATACCTATGCCTATGCCTGGATAGTGGCTATCGATTTGCTCAAGCAGGGCAGGAATGAGCTTAATAGGGATATTATCAACACAATAAAAGCCCTGATCTTCTAGCGCCTTGAGCGTAACTGTTTTTCCCGAACCGGAGCGACCACTGACAATAATTCGCTTCAAATTTCTACCCTATTTATAATCAACATTTATTTAAATATTTTTTACTAGTTCAGCTTAAAGGATTAATGCTGGTTTATAAAAAATTAGTTCGTTGGTGATCGTTCTATGTTAGCAACGCCTTTTTCTAGAATACTATATAGCGCTTGGTCGCAATGTGCATGACGTATTTGTGATAAAAGGCTTTCTTCGGATAGCAGTTTTGCGATTTGGGCGAGGTATTTAAGCTGCTCAGTATTAGCCTCTTGAGGAACAATCAGAGCAAAAATAATATCAACAGGCTGGTTGTCCGGCGAGTCATAGGCAATAGGTTCGTCGAGTAGAATGAAAATAGCGACGGATTGCTCGCATGATTTGAGTCTTCCGTGAGGGATTGCAACACCATGACCTAAGCCAGTTGAACCAAGTTTTTCTCGAGCTAATATGGTTTCAAAAATTTCTTGAGGCTGTACATCAATCACTCTAGCCATGCTTTGACTAACTTTTTCCAGCACTTTTTTCTTGCTGGACAAGTTTAAATTGCAAAATGTCGACTCAGGCGACAGTATTTGATTGATATTCATAAGGCTACTTTAGCTTATTTAAAGAAGCGACTGGCGCAGATTCTAACACAGTCGCTTAAAAGGTCATTAATAAATTTTAGTTTTAAGAGGTGACTGTAGGTTTTCATATTAAATGAAGCTTAATAATAAGTCCTCAATATAAGGGTTTAATAGTAGGGTTCAATATAAAAAGTCAACAGGCTCTAATGTCGGGTTAACTTTTCCTTATGTTTAATCACCTGTCTATCAAGCTTGTCTACTAGGCTATCAATAGCAGCATACATATCTTCTGACTCACTGTTAGCATAAATCTCACCACCATTGACATGGAGCTTAGCTTCGGCAATTTGACGGACTTTTTCAACTTGTAAGACAACATGAACATTATTGATATGGTCAAAGTGGCGCTCAATCTTTTCTAGTTTGGTGTGAACATAGTTACGTAAAGAGTCGGTAATATCTAAATGATGACCAGTTAAGTTAATTTGCATATTGTTATCCTTTATGTAGTTTATTGATGAAAGCCAATACCGTCAGTCTAGTAAAGGCATGGATGGTTATATAAGCTCTTTTCTTTCATTTGAAGGGGGTATTGATAATGCCTCTCGGTACTTAGCCACTGTTCGTCGTGCCACTTTAATACCCTGTTCTTTTAGTAAATTAGCTAGTTTATTATCACTTAAAGGTTTTGCTTGGTTTTCTTCGGCAATCAGCTTTTTAATGACGGCTTTAATTGCTATTGATGAGCACTCACCACCAGATGTGGTATCGAGGTGACTCGAAAAGAAGTATTTGAGCTCAAAAACACCTCTAGGTGTATGCATAAATTTTTGAGTGGTCACTCGAGAAATAGTTGATTCATGCATCTCGACCTCTTGCGCAATATCGTTGAGTACTAGAGGCTTCATTGCTTCAGGGCCATAATCAAAAAACCCCATTTGTTTATTAACAATGCAAGTAGCAACTTTTAATAAGGTGTCATTACGGCTTTGTAAGCTTTTGATAAACCATTTGGCATCTTGTAGGTTGTTTTTTAAATATTGGTTTTGTTCACTATTATCTGCGCGTTTAATCAGAGAGGCATAGTTTTGATTAACATTCAATTTTGGTGAACAATTTGGGTTAAGGTTAACTTCCCATATACCACGATTACTTTTCTTAACAAAAACATCCGGTGTTATGTATTCTGCTGTGTTTTGACTTAGTGCGTTACCGGGCCTTGGATCAAGTGATTGAATAATCGTTACAGCACTTTTAAGCTCTGCATCATTGATACCCATTGAGCGAATTATTTGACGATAATTTCGGTTAGAAAGATGATTAAATTCTTGTTGAATAATTTTCTGGGCTAGCTGATGAGAAAGGTCGGTTTTATTAATTCGTTTAAGTTGTAACATCAGGCACTCTTGTAAGCTTCTTGCTGCGATGCCTGCTGGCTCAAAGCTTTGTAATAAATGCATGAGTGTTTCAACTTCATCAACTTCAATAACTTGATCATCTAATTCATTGATATCATCTTGAAGTTGAGTGGTATTTTCGTCTTGCAGCATATCAACAACTTCTTCAGGGCTAACACCTAGATAGCCTCTATCATCAATGGAGTCAATTAAAATGGTTGCAATGGCTTTGTCAGTTTCTGACAAGGGCATCATATCAATTTGCCATTGAAGCTGTTCTTGTAAAGACTCGCTGGTTTCACCTTGATAATCTGTCTGTGTATTTTCTTCGTTATTGCGTGTTGCAGAGGAAGAGCCTTGCGACACATAACCCCAGTCTTCCCACTGTTGGTCAACAGCTAGATCCGAACTTATAGTTTCACTTTGTATTTGGTCGCGAGTGTCAAGCTCGTCTTGAGTATCAGTGCTTGCTGTAGAGCTAACGTTTGAATTTAACGACTCAATATTATTATCGTTTGTTTCTTCATCATTATTTTCGAAATTTTCTTCAGAACTTTCTTCAAGCAATGGGTTGGTGTCGAGTGTGGCTTGAATTTCATGTTGTAAATCTAAACTTGAGAGTTGCAACAACTTAATAGCTTGTTGCAGTTGTGGTGTCATGGTCAGGGATTGACCAATCTTAAGTTGTAGAGACTGCTTCATTAATTTTATTTTCCAAGTGCCAAGTCGCTTCAAATATCAAACCATTTTGTTGGTATAACAACTTTTTGATATTAAGTAATGGAACTATTCTTAGCTAGTAACTATTATTATATTTACATAGTATATGTAATAACTAATTATACGTAACAACATAACATATGTATTAATGTAGTTTTTAACCGAAAATTTTTATTCGTCACTCAATATAATATGCGCTTTAATTGAAAAAGTTTCAAGTTAAATAGAGAGAATTTTTTTTATTTTTTATATTTTGTTAAGTAGTTAGGGGTTGTTGATTAAATGAGTGAGTAATCGCGCACAAAAACAGCTTTTTTTAGAGTAATTGTTGGCTTGCGACATAGTGACTGAACGAGCGATTAAATTTTGAAATCTTCACCCAAGTAGACTTGTTTAACTTGCTGATTGTTAAGTATTTCTTGTGATGAACCTTGAGCCAATATTCGGCCAGACTCAACAATATAACTACGCTGACAAACATCGAGTGTTTCCCTGACATTGTGATCAGTAATTAAAACACCTAAGTTTCTATCTTTTAGCTGTTGGATAACACTTTTAATCTCTCCTACAGATATTGGGTCAACGCCGGCAAAAGGCTCATCGAGTAAAATATATTTGGGGTCATTTGCTAATGCGCGGGCTATTTCAACGCGACGTCTTTCTCCGCCCGAAAGCGAAATACCTAAGCTTTTTTGTATATGAGTAATTTGAAACTCTTCAAGTAGTTGTTGCATTTTTTCATAACGTTGATTTTTGGTAAGAGCTGGATTGAGTTCGAGTATAGCCATAATGTTTTCTTCCACAGAAAGTTTACGAAAGATGGATGCTTCTTGTGGTAAATAGCCAATACCAAATTGTGCTCTTTGGTGCATAGGGCTTGCAGTGATATTCTTTTCATCTAAAATTACTTCTCCATTATCGGCGTGAACTAAGCCAACAATCATATAAAAAGAAGTCGTTTTACCGGCACCATTAGGACCGAGTAGCCCAACTATTTCACCAACACTAACTTCAAGTGAGACATTTGAAACAACTTCTCGCCCTGAGTAACTTTTAGCTAAATTTTTTGCAACGAGTTTATTCATTTGACTGCTTTTTATTTTGTATCATTTCAACTGTTTGGTTCGGTATTTTGGGTATTTCTAAAAATTGGGTTTTGCCATTATATAAGATTTTTTGAGCTTTAATTCTTTCTGAACCCGTTGATAAATTAACATCTTTTGATAGTTCAAGTAACTCAGTTTGCATACTATACTGCATTGCTTGAGCTGTTGCTTCAAGGCTTATATTCTCTTGGTCAATTGATAAGGACATAGGTGTTCCGGTTAGTTTTATTTGAGCATAAGATAATGTTGATAGGTTTAACTGATTACCTTGAGCTTTAAAAAAAGCATCACTAGGAGTGTCTGAGCTTTTATCAAGAGCATTAATTTCCAATTTGACATTGTCTTGTGCTATTAAATGATTACTGGCGGTTTCATAAATAATAGTGTTTGCTATAAGCTCTAAAGACTGTATTTCTGTTTGAGCCGATGAATCAGCTAGAAGATTATTTGGAGTATTTGACGTTATATTGCTTTGCTTAAGTTTAGCGGGATTACCAGTCACTCTGATTGTTGAAAGTTTATCATCGACGGTAAAAGCTTCAATTTTATCGCCTTCAATTAAAAGGTTATCACCAAAAAAAGAGGCATTACCTAAATAGATAACAGTTTGTTTGGCTAAGTCAATTTGAGAAGATTCACTTTTAATGCGGTACTCTTGCTGCTCTGCAAGTGCAGCATTGAATAAAAAAAATAAAACGGTTGATAATAAAACAAATTGTTTAAGCATTGTAAAACCTAAGTAATTCGATGAGTAGCAAACATTATTGGCTATCTCTAATCATATAAGTATTGTGTTTGTTTGTGTTAGCAATATTTTTTCTTAAATCTAAACTGAGGTGTTTGGTTTTAATTTTAAAAGGATGGACATTTTCTAATCCATTTTTTAGGTTATTAATTGAATCATGAACAACAATGACTGATCCATTGATATCTAAAGTTTCACTTTTATGTTCCAGTAACCCTCGCTTTGCGGTAATACGCCAACCTGTTTTTTTGTCGGGAATAACTTGTATTTCAGGTTTTAAGAGTCGAGAAGTTTGCTTTGCTTCAAAATAGTCTAGTTTTTGAGCGTTAATTTGATTGACTAGCTGACCCTTTTGATTAAACCGTTTTAGGGTTAAGCTTTCAAAATAGTAGTCAGCATTAGATGATTGTTTATTGTTAACTTGGTTAGTGTGGTTTTTGGGTGTTAGCCGAAAGAATGCCAGCACAATAATGGCCAAGAGAAGGCTAAAAATAAACCATAAAATTGGTCTAGTCATCAAAAGTTAACCTAAATAGTTAGCATAAATAGCATCTAATTTATTTTGTGCAAATAATAAGAGATCTGCCGCTTCTCTAACTGCTCCTTCACCGCCTTTTTTTGAGGTAACCCAATCAGCTTGTTGTCGGACAAAAGAATAACCATCAGCGACACTAATGCCTAACCCGGTTTGTTTCATGAGCGGTAAATCAGGTAAGTCATCACCAATATGAGCAACTTGTTCTTTGTTAAGTTTTAATTGCTCGAGTAGACTATCAAAAGCCGATTGCTTATTGCTTTGTCCTTGATAAAGATAATTGATTCCAAGCTCTTTGGCGCGTACTTCGACAATTTTTGATTTTCGTCCAGTGATAATAGCAACGGCGATATTATTTTTTTGTAGTAGCTTAATACCTAAACCATCTTTTATATTGAAGTTTTTAATTTCATCTTCCTGATTGGTGAAATAAACTTTTCCATCACTAAGAACCCCATCAACATCACAAACTAATAGTTTTATTTGTGAGGCTTTGGCCAAAATATCTTGAGGGTAGTCGTGATTTTCAAGCAGCTTTTGCATTAAACTACTCCGGCTTTAAGTAGATCGTGAATATTTAAAGCACCAACAGGTCGGTTATCTTCATCAACAACCACTAAGCTTGTAATTGCATTTTCTTGCATCAGCTGTAGGGCTTCTACAGCAAGTTTATCAGCTTTTATGACTTGAGCATTACTTGTCATAACTTGTTCGATTAAAGTGGTTTTTATATCTAGCTGTGTTTCAAAGGTTCTTCTTAAGTCGCCATCAGTAAAAATACCGCTAAGCTTTCCATCAGCGTCAAGAACACAAGTCATACCTAAGCGCTTTTCACTCATTTCAAGTAGAGCATGACTAATAGGTGTTTTAAGTGATACAACCGGTATTTGATTGCCTTGATGCATTACATCATCAACTTTTAGTAGCAATCGTTTACCAAGGCTACCACCAGGGTGAGATAGAGCAAAGTCATCTTCGGTAAACCCTTTGGCTTTTAATAGGGCAACAGCAAGCGCATCGCCCATAACGAGCGATGCTGTTGTGGAGGCTGTTGGTGCTAAATTCATTGGGCAAGCTTCTTTATTAACACGAATGGATAGATCAATATTGGCAAATTTAGACAGCGTTGAATTTGGCTTATTAGTGATGCTAATTAAATTAACATTGAGTCGTTTGATAACGGGTAGTAAATTAACGAGTTCTTTGGTTTCGCCAGAATTAGATAATGCTAGGACGACGTCCTTTGTTGTGATCATACCAAGGTCGCCATGATTAGCTTCTCCAGGATGAACAAAAAAAGCAGGACTACCAGTGCTAGCTAATGTGGCAGCAATTTTATTTGCAATGTGGCCCGACTTTCCCATGCCTGTCACTACAATGCGGCCTTCACAAGCGAGCATTAATTGACAAGCTTTAGCAAAGTTTTCATCAATGCTTTCATTTAAGTTTTTTACAGCTTCTTCTTCTATTATTATAACCTGTTTACCACAGGCGATAAATTCATCAAGTCGGAACATAGCGTTATTTTTTAATAAGTTTTATAACAAAAAGATAATCGTCTAGTCTAAAAAAAGATTTTCAAAGACATCATCGATTGGTGATTAATGATTATATCCTTAAAACGAAATTGATTTTAATATTTTTGTTCGCTTTTTGGTTTTGGGGATAGTATCTTATAGAAAAGTCAATATAAATCAACTGGTTGCTGGTTTTTTGAACAGAGTGCTTCTTCACCAAATAGCTCTAATGGAGCAGGTTTTTCTTTGGGTTAAACTACATAAATGGTGTTGGTTCTTCTTCGGGCCAAACCTCAAAGCTTTGAATTTGATCGATCCAAGGACTAATAACTTGAGAGATATCCCAAAATTGATAGGCCTGATAAACTATAAATAAAAGCAACAAAACGGTCGCTTCAAAGCGACTAATTTTGCCCGGTTGATTTCTTTCACCGTAAGCCATTACGCTAAAAATAACGGTTAAAATAACCATATAAATATAATCGATATAGAGAACATGTTTATCGATATATTGGAATGTGATAAAGCCTGGAATACCAAGCACAGCTAATAGATTAAAAATATTAGAGCCAATAATATTGCCAATGGCCAATTCATGCTCGCCTTTTTTAACGCCTGAGATACAAGCGGCTAGTTCAGGTAAGCTTGTACCAACCGCAACAATGGTGGCGCCAATAACAAATTTACTAATACCAAAAGAGTGGGCGATTTCGGTTGCGCCATAAACAAGTAATTTTGAACTGAGTTGAAGAATAATTAATCCAACAGTTACCCAAAAGATAGCGAGTTTTGTACTCATGGCTTCAGGCATTTCATCAATAATCTCTTCGAGCATTGAATCATCTTTATTGCGCGAGCCTAAAGCGATACGAATTAACCAGATTAAGTAACCGGCTAAAACAATAAATAAAATAGAGGCGTCCAAACTATCGATACTTTCATCAAGCATAAGTATGAAGGCCAAAACCATCATGGCGAATAAAACTGGGATTTCTCGTTTGAGAGTTTCTGACTGAACCGTTAAGGGCGAGATTAGGGCGGTAATGCCTAATACCATACCAACATTGGCAATGTTAGAGCCAATAGCGTTACCGACAGCTAAACTACCAACACCATCTAGTGCAGCATTGAGGGAAATCACCATTTCTGGAGCTGAAGAGCCAATTGCAACAATAGTTAAACCGATAATGAGAGGCGAAACCCCAAAGTTATTGGCAATTGCTGCTGCGCCATCAGTAAATTTATCGGCACTCCAAACCAATAAAAAGATACCGGCAACAATCATCGCTGTATAAAATACAAAGGTAATAATGATTGTATCTGTACCATCAATGAACATTAAATTTATTTTCCGTAGCCTATTTGTGTTTTTCTAAAAAAGCCTGACATTCTACCAGAGTTAGAAGTCGCTTACCTTAAATAATCTTGTGGAGGAGTTAGCTAAAATGCAAGTATTTAATTGTATCAATTCATGACTCAACTTTGAGAACGTCGTTTTAGTCTATGGATAATCCATAACGATATTCTGAGCTTTAATTTTGGTTATAAAACCTGCCAACGTTAGCAAAGGTTATGGTAAGACGTCAATAAGTGAAATGCGGTTAATAAGTATAATTGACAGGAATTTAGGCGGGCTAATAATAAAGGTGCTCAAAGTGTAATTTCGCGTTACAATATGTGTTTTATGTTTTTATCGATTTCAGTTTAAAAAGAGAGTTTTCATGACGGAATTAGAGGTCAAAAATTTAATTGAAGCAGGCTTAGCCTGTCAATCAGTTAGTGTTTCTGGCGATGGCCATCATTTTGAAGCCATTATTGTGTCAGAGGCTTTTGAAGGCAAACGTCCGGTTGCTCGTCAGCAGTTAGTTTATGCAACCGTGCAGGATGAAATTGCCTCAGGGACATTGCATGCGCTATCACTGAAAACCTTAACACCACTTGAAGCTAGTCAAAGCTGATGAGCTTTAATTTTACCTGTCGAATAATTAAGCAGGAGCCTTAATGGATAAATTAGAAATTACTGGTGGCAACCGATTAGATGGTTGTATCCGTATCTCTGGCGCTAAAAATGCTGCCTTACCTATTTTAATGTCAACGCTTTTAGTTGATGGTGTCACAACGATTGGTAATATGCCTCACTTGCATGATGTCACTACTACTTTAGAGTTGTTGGGAATGCTAGGTAGTTCAACAACTTTAGATGAAAAAATGAAAGTTGAAATTGATACTCGCTCTATCAATTCTTATGAAGCACCTTATGAGCTAGTAAAAACTATGCGGGCTTCAATTTTGGTATTAGGTCCATTATTGGCGCGATTTGGTGAAGCTGACGTGTCCTTGCCTGGTGGTTGTGCAATAGGCTCAAGGCCAGTTGATCTACATATCAAGGGTATGGAGGCGATGGGCGCAGACATAGAGGTTATTGATGGTTATGTTAGAGCAAGAGCGCCCAAAGGACTGAAAGGCGCGAAGATTTTTATGGATACAGTGAGTGTCGGTGCGACAGAAAATATTTTAATGGCAGCGACCTTAGCAAAAGGTACAACCATTATTGAAAATGCGGCACGTGAACCGGAGGTTGTTGATTTGGCTAAATGTCTAACGGCAATGGGTGCGAAAATTCAGGGAGCCGGTACTGATGAGATTACTGTTGAAGGCGTTGATAAGTTAGGCGGTTGTTATCATGAAGTTATGCCTGATAGAATTGAAACGGGTACTTATCTAATTGCTGCAGCGATTACAGGTGGACGAGTAAAATTACGTGATACTGATCCAATAACACTTGATCCTGTGTTGCGTAAGCTTGAGGAAGCCGGCGCTGAAATCTCTGTTGGACAAAACTGGATTGAGCTTGATATGAAAGGCCGTAAACCTAAAGCGGTCAATATTACGACAGCACCTTACCCAGGATTTCCAACTGATATGCAAGCGCAATTTACGGCACTTAATGTGGTTGCTGAGGGGACTGGTGTGATTACAGAAACCATTTTTGAGAACCGCTTTATGCATGTCAATGAAATGCAAAGAATGGGTGCCGATATTAAAATTCAGGGTAATACAGCGATATGTCGAGGCGTTAAAACCTTATCTGGCGCACAAGTGATGGCTACTGATTTACGTGCTTCCGCAAGTCTGGTTTTGGTTGGCTTAGTGGCTCAAGGAGAAACTTTGGTCGGGCGAATTTATCACATTGATCGTGGTTATGACTGTATTGAAGAAAAACTTCAGTTACTCGGTGCAACTATTCGACGAGTGTCATAACAGGCTCAATAATTAAATTGGTTAAATAACTTATGTGGTTAAATAACTAATTTGGTGAATAACTAGCTTGGTGGCTTTTCGAGTAAATCGATTTGGCTTGTAATGGTTTGGTCGTTACGAATAAGTTTTATACTAACTGATTCGCCAATTGGAATTAGAGTAAAAGTATTATAAAAGTCTGCGATCCCTGTGATCGTTTGATTTTTAAATCCGTTAATAAAATCACCTCTTTGAATACCTGCTTGTTGTGCAGGGCTATTAGGATCAACTCGATAAACGAAAAAGCCTGTTCCGAAAGGAATATTCGGGTAGTTTTTGATATGAGTTTCTTGTCTTAATTCAATAGCATTAATGCCAAGCCAATTACGGCGTACTCGACCAAACTGAATAATTTCTTCAACAATGGTTTTGACTTCGTTAATAGGAATAGCATAATTAATATTGGTTTCGCTGCCATCTTGCAAGCTTAACTTTGACCGGTTAATACCAACTACTTCGCCACGGGTATTAATTAATGCACCACCAGAGTTTCCGGTATTAATAGCAGCATCTGTTTGGATCATTAATCTTGTGGAGGTAATATTCATGGTACTCAGGTTACCGGAGTCTTTTGTATCATTAGGTTGAGTCATGTTAAGTCTAAGTGCGCTAACGATACCAAGTGAGACAGATTGACCCTTTAGTCCAAAAGGGCTACCAATAGCCATAACAAGGTCACCGATTTTCACTTGCTCTGACGCAAGTATTGCTGGCTTTAGTTCCTTAAGGTCAGTTTTTAATAAAGCAATATCCATTTGCTGATCAAAGCCCGCCACTTCAACCAGCCTTTTTTCACCGCCTGGGAAATTCACACTAATTTTTTTAGCGTCTTTAATAACATGGTAGTTAGTGACGATATATCCTTCGTTATTCAAAATCACACCAGAGCCAATGCCAACAGCAATATCAACAATTTTTTTATCATTACCTATAATGTAACGTAGTGCTGTTGGTCGATAGACATTAATACTGACAACTGATGCTGAGGCTTTTTTTACCGAGTTAGCAAACGAAAAGTCCACTGTTGAAGGCGGTAGAGGTTGAGTATTGCTTGTTAGTGTTTTATTTTGGCTATTATTAAGGTAAAACTGCCAGGCTTGTTGGGCTGTATGCCAGTTAAAGCTAAAGGGACTGTCCTTCATAAAAAACAATATAAGCAGCCCAATCAAAAAGCCATAAATGATAGACTTAAAAGTAAAGTTATTTAACCAGTTGAATGTCATAAAAATATTAAGTTATGTTAGTTAAAAATCATTTAACGAAATGCTTTGTCCATTTATTTTTGTTTGCCCGTTACTAAGGGATAGTTCAGCGTTTAATTCGCCTTGTTCACGCGTTAAAAATCCCTGTTCAACCCATTGTTGTATTTTTTCTGACATGCCTAGCGGATTAAAGAAAGCTTCAGGAGCATAAGCATGGGCTTGTGCGTTAATAGATGTAAGCAGAGTCATGGGGTTACTAGGCTCAAAAGTATCTGGATCAATAGTTATATTTAAATCTGAGTAGATCTCTCCTTGTTGCGCCATAGCACCTAACTGATCAATTTTGATAATAGGATTTTTTTCAGCAAGCTTAGGCAGTAAGCTTTGAATTTTAGTTGTCATGAGTAAAGAGTTATTTGCTAATTGTTCAGTGGCGATGTTAATTTCTTGGATAATGTTTGCATCGATATTTTTGATTGAAGCTAACCCAAGAAAATTCGACAAAACTTGTTTTAGCGCGCCTAACTCCAATTGTTCAATAATAAGTTTTGCATTAAATTCAATTAAATCATTCTCAATGAATGAGTCAATATCAAATGCCAAATAGTTCATCGTAATGCTATTTTGTGGTGATGGCCCTTGAAAATTGAGTTGAGATAAATAAAGCTCAATTTCGCCATCATATAAAGCGTTTGCAGTAAAACTATCACCTTTAACTAAATGTTGTGTGAGAGAAATATTTAGATCATCAAAATCTAACTGTAAAGAGTTTTTCAAATCATCTAGTGTTAAACCATGCCAATCTAAAGAAACTGTGAAAGTAGAATATGGATGAATAGTAATATCACTATTTAACTCTCTTATATCTAGGTTGTAATCGGAATCTTTAATACTGATTGGTTTTAGATTAAAGTTAATACTCGTTATTGAACGAAAATCAGTATAGGTACTAATATCTATAATTTCAGACTCTTCACCAGAAACTTGTTGGATAAGCGCTTCTATATCTTGAGGAATGGTTAACTCAATTTTTGAGCTAGTTAGACCAAAATCGATACTACCTTCTTGCCATAAAAAAGGGCCATGTTGAATTCTTTTTTTGAAATTGATTTCATTATTGAATAGCGGAAACTGAGAGTTTATTGATAAAGTTAAATCGGCTTTGGAGGTAAACCATGAGCGTTTGTATTGGTTAATTTGAAGCTGGTATTGTGATTGTTTATTGAACTGTTCAAGCTGTTCTCGAAGTATACTCTCGTAACTTTGACCAATAAAAAAGGGTAAGGATAATAGCGTTAAAATAATGACTATATACGTGATAGTGAGTCTTTTCATTATATATTCTTACCTAAACCTGTAAAACGAGACGACAAAAACCTTTGCCGATAATAACATATTTATTACTTAGGCTAAGGCACTATTTTGATCATGAGTTATCACAAAATTAGTCTTTGACTGCATAGTCACGAGCAGGATTAGGGTTTTTTACCGAGTCAATATCGACTATTTTGTCTTTATTAGTCGAGTCATCTTGAACGTTATCAGTCTGATCCGGTTCTAAGGGCTGATTGCGGTAGTTGTGAGCCTTGTATAGATTATCGGCATCAAACAACTCTTCCGTGTTGGTATTGGTTTTATGAATGTTATCGAAATTTTGGGGTAATTTTTCGTTAGATTCACTGACCTCTGCTGAAATAGGGAGAACATGGAAATTTTGGGTGCTACATAGCTGAGAAGAGCTTTTAGCCATATGATCGTATAATTGTTGATAGCTATCGGAAACTTGATTAAATAGGCCCGCGGTTGTTTCAAAATGTTGATTAACTCGATTACGTAAACCTTCAATCTCTTGTTGCTTTTCATTTAGCTCTGCTTCAAGGCGATTTTTCTCCTTAGCCTTATTTGAGAAGTTTTGACCCAAATAATAGCCAGCAGCAAGTGCAACAAGTATTCCAAGTAAATATAAAAAGGTTTCCATTAGCTTTTCTCAATGAGTTTATTGATACTATTTTCTAAAGATAGATAAGTATCTTTTAGCAGTTATTAACTGATTTAACAGTTTTTAGCCCACCATAAAATTTAATCATATATCCTACTTAAATGATAGTCGAAATTATATAGTCGAGCTGTAGAGCACATTCTTCCTTTTCGAAGCATCTCGTTCTCTATGGTATAATCAATGGCTACTCAATTACTATTGGCTCTTGTAAAATTCAGTGTCTTTATCTCACGAACAACTCGCTTTTGATGCCAAACATATCTGGCATCCTTATACTAATCTGAAGCAACCAACACCAGTTTTTGGTGTTGAGTCAGCCAACGGTGTTTATCTGCATTTAAGTAATGGTCGAAAAATTATTGATGGCATGGCATCTTGGTGGTCAGTTATCCATGGCTATAATCATCCGCAATTGAATTTAGCCATTGAGGTGCAGTTACAAAAAATGTCTCATGTCATGTTTGGTGGTTTAACCCATCAGCCAGCAATTGATTTAGCCGAAAAGCTGATTGAGATTACTCATAAGGATCTCGATAGAGTATTTTTCTCAGACTCTGGTTCAGTCGCAGTGGAGGTGGCGCTAAAAATGGCGTTGCAATATTGGCATTCTAAAGGCAAGCCATCGAAGAATCGATTTCTGACTATTCGAGGTGGCTATCATGGTGATACTTTTGGTGCCATGTCCGTTTGTGACCCCATTAACGGTATGCATAGTATGTTTAGTGGCATGTTACCGAAGCATCTCTTTGCGGAATTAGTTTATTGTCAAAATGATGAGGAATGGCAAGATGAATATATTAATAACTTTAAATCGCTAATTGAATCACATCACGAAACGGTTGCAGCGGTTATTCTAGAGCCTATAGTACAAGGCGCTGGCGGCATGCGTTTTTACTGTGCAGAATATTTGCGTCAAATTAAGGCCTTATGTGAGGCACATAATGTATTATTAATTTTTGATGAAATTGCTACTGGTTTTGGCAGAACAGGCACTTTGTTTGCTTACGAACAAGCGCAAGTTTGTCCGGATATTTTATGTTTAGGCAAAGCTTTGACGGGAGGGTACTTGTCATTAGGCGCGACTATGACAAGTGAGCGCGTGGCTAATATGATTAGTGGCTATCAGTCGGGTAATTTAATGCATGGTCCGACTTTTATGGCTAACCCTTTGGCTTGTGCGGTTGCTAACAAGAGCTTAAGCTTGTTATTAAATATGGATTGGTTAAATATTATTCAAAAGATTGAAGCTCAACTGATTAAAGCCTTATTACCCTGTCAGGAATTGGCGGCAGTTTCTGATGTAAGAGTTAAAGGGGCTATCGGTGTTATTGAGTTTGAGCAAACCTTAGATCTTCACCAGATACAGCCCCGCTTGGTTGAGTTAGGCGTTTGGATTAGGCCTTTTGGCAAATTGCTTTATATAATGCCGCCTTACATTATTCAACCGGCAGAGCTAGACCACTTAACTTCAGCGATGAAAGTTATTGCGCAGGAATTAAGTGTTAGAGAATAGAGCTGTCAAACAGCAGTAAGCCTTTTAGATAGACGACTCCTTTTTGAATGGAATAAGGATGATTGAATTGATTAATTTTTATAAATAGTGTAAATAGAGAGTTGAAATGACTCATTCGTCATTAATTACGGATATATTAAACTTAAACCATTAAAAATAATTGGTGCACGGCTTTGGATAATGACTTAACGCGTGGCAAAGAATCACTTATTGATGAGTTAAAAACTCTTCGTATACGGGTTCTTGCACTTGAGAAATTAAAAGAGGCTCATGTGAATGCTCAGCAATTACAATCAGCCCTTTATCGTATCTCTGACATTATTACTTCAACCGAAGATATGACATCTTTTTATGAAACGTTGCATCAAATTATTGGCTCGCTTATGGATGCAAAAAATCTTTACATTGCTCTTTACCATAAAGAATATGCCTCGATTAGCTTTCCCTATTATAATGATGATTATGATGATCACCAGACTGTAGATGATCCGATTAACAATTTAGATAAGCTTATCCACGTTGATGACTTTCAGGGATCACCTACTTTGCAAGTCATTAATACAGGCTGCATTCTACACCTTGATAGACAAAAGCAGGCAGAGTTAGTTGGTGGTCTTGGGCGAAATTCAGAAGATTGGTTAGGCGTACCATTAAAAAGTGACAATGATGTCTTAGGTGCGCTTGTTGTGCAAAGTTATGAATTGGAGTTTAGTTATAGTCGCCAAGATGAAGAGCTTTTAAATTATGTCTCTCACCACATTGTTACAGCATTAAAGCGTAAGCAGGATTCTGAAAATATCAGGCAAGCTCACCAAAAATTGCAGCAAGCCAATGAAAAATTAGAAGAACGAGCAGAAGAAATTTCTATGGCTAATATTAAGTTAGAAGCCATGCTTGAAGAGCGGCGAGCTATTCAGGAAAAGCTAGTTCATGATGCTTTCCACGATACTTTAACTGAGTTACCTAACAGAGCGCTTTTTGTTAATCGTTTAGAGCATGTTCTTAAACGGGCTAAACGAAGTAATCAAATTGATTTTGCCGTATTCTTTTTAGACTTAGATCGCTTTAAGGTAATTAATGATAGCTTAGGTCATTTAGCTGGTGACTCGCTGTTAAAAGATGTATCAGAAAGGTTGTTAGATTGTGTTCGCCCTGGTGATACAGTGGCACGCTTGGGTGGCGATGAGTTTTGTATTTTATTGGATGACATTGGCACTGAGAAACGAGCTATTAAAGTTGCGAATCGAGTGTTAGAAAAGTTTATTACACCTTTTATGTTTAATGAACAAGAACTTCTTTCATCAGCAAGTATTGGTATTACTTTAAGCTCTATCGGTTATGATAATCCTGATGATATTTTACGAGATGCTGATGCAGCAATGTATCAGGCTAAGGCATTAGGGAAAGCCTGTTACAAAATTTTTGATAGGGCTATGCATGAACAAGCTATGACTCGACTCCAGCTTGAAAAAGATTTAAGAGATGTTATCAGTGAAAAAGGACTATTAGTTTGTTATCAACCTATTTATGAACTGGCTAGTGGAAAAATTGTGGCCTTTGAAGCCCTAGCGCGTTGGAAACATAAGGATTTAGGGTTTGTTAAACCGGTTGATTTTATTGCTATTGCTGAAGAGATCGGTTGTATTAATCAATTAGGTTCGCATATTCTTGAGCAGTCAATGACACAAGTTAATTCTTGGCGTTCCAGGATACCAATGGCGGAGAGTTTGGAAGTTAATGTCAATTTGTCGAGTTATCAAATTGAGCATAGAGGTTTAATTGAAATTATTGAAACCTGTTTTAAACGTTCTGGCTTACCTGTTGAGAATTTAAAATTAGAAATTACCGAGTCAGTATTATTGAAAAATATTGAAGCCGCTAAGGAACTATTAAATGAATTGACTGATATGAAAATTGAATTGGTTTTAGATGATTTTGGTACTGGTTATTCCTCTCTTGGTTATTTACAGCATTTTCCTTTGTCAGCACTTAAAATAGACCTGTCTTTTATTAGTTCGATTGATACTAATAATCGTAATTTGGCCATTGTTAGAACCATTCAAGCGTTGGCATCAAGTTTAGAGTTGCAAGTTGTTGCTGAAGGAATAGAAACAAAAGCTCAGAAAGATATTGTTAGTAACTTAAACATCAAATATGGTCAAGGTTATTATTTAGGCAAGCCTATGTCACCTGAGGAAGCCGAAGAACTACTGTTTCAGCATAATTCAGTTATTAATGATTAATAGATTAAAGCGGTCACTTAGTGAAACTTAGCTGTTTGCTTATTAGAGTGAGATCTTATTTCGAAAAGAGTTTGCCGATTCTCCAGTTCAGCCCTAGCTCAGTTGAGTAGCCACTATCTTTTGAAAGAATTGTAGCCTTTTCCGATATTAAATAATAACTGGGATAAGCGGTAATTTTAAAAGCCTGTTGAGTTTGCCCTGTACCTAACAAAATAGGTACAGAAACGTCATGTTCTTTTACAAAGTCTTCAACTTCATTAATCGATTGCCAATCAAGAGCGATAACAACTATTTCGAGATTATCAGGTTTAGACTGGTAGACACTTTCTAAATTATTGATAGATAAATGACAAATACCACACCAAGTCGCAAAAAAATAAATTAATGTTTGATTCTGTTGATTATCAAATTGATAAGAGATGAGCTCACCTTTTGTATTAGGTAAGGATATTTCAGTTTGGGCTAATGGTTTATTGGAGGCATACATATCTTTAGTTTGCCACCAACTGATAGCAATTAAAAACAAAACAAAAAGGATTAGCTGTAACAACCAAGGTTTGTATTTCTGTAAGAAATTTTTATGATCGGTTGAATTATCCGTGCTGCTATCAGGTAATTTCATTTAATTGATAACCCATTTGTTCAGTAAACCAATTATTAACTAAAAACCAAGCAATCGACTTTCTATGTGGAAGTGTGATTGACAGTGATTTTACTTGAGACTCTAGCTCTTTAGCGGAAAACCAATAAGCTTCAGCTAGCTCCTGATCAATTAGATTAATTTCAGTCTCGGATGTTACACAATGAAAACCTAACATTAAAGAGCTAGGGAAAGGCCAAGGTTGTGAAGCAATATATTCTGCGCACTCAACAGTTAAACCGGCTTCCTCATAGGCCTCTCGCTTTACAGCATCTTCAAGTGATTCACCGGCTTCGACAAAACCGGCAAGTACAGAAAACTTTTTTTCGTTCCATGATTTTTGTCTGGCAAGGAGTATTTGGGGAGATGATTTTGTATGGTTAATGACTAAAAAAATAACGGCTGGTTCTATTTTTGGAAAATGTTGGCTTTGGCAGGCTAAGTTTTGACATTTTCGGGCATGGCCGGATTGAATCATCAAAGTTTTATCACCGCATTTTGAACAGTGGGAATGGTTTATATGCCAGGATAATAAACCTTGGCAATAAAAAAGTAATGCTGATTGAAAGTCATCTAAATTAAGTGCAACTTTTCTTAAGTCTTGCTGGTTTAAATTATTAAAGTAGTCATGATTTTTTGTTGGATAAAAAGCAAAATAATTTTTTTGTTGGTGCTGACCTAAATAAATAGGTTTCGATAAATATTCTTTAACTGGAGTGAGTTGTTCTAATGAAAAGTAGAGGTTTTCTGAGTCTGTTAAAAAATTATCACCATTGAAAAGAAGAATTTGGCTTGAATCATCTAATAATTGCTTATTCAGATCAAGTTGATCACGATGGTAGCCTTTTCTATCAATTAATGAAGTATACATCGTTTATATGTATTCTGATGACTGAGTTTGTGCGTATTATTATAGCGACATGCAAAGGTTGGATCTATTGATAAAGTATCACCAAGTCCAATACATTAAGAAAAGTAAGTTTCAAACATAACCTAAAACAGCTTCATTGAACGGCCGCTGTTATCCAGAATTCAAGTTATTTGCTTTATCTACTTGAAAAAGGTGTGAATTTTTCATTTAATAGCTTCCCTACTTATAATTATAAATGGCATGGCTATTCATATAGCCCTTCTACTATAAAACTACTTGGATGAATTTGAAGATGTTAACTAAAATTATACCCGGCATACTGCTTGCCCTCACCCTGGCCATACTCGGTCAATACTTCTCAGAGTTTTTAGGGATTACCGTTATGGGCTTACCCAAAAGCCCGGTCAGCGCGATCATGGTGGCCATTTTATTGGGCATA
>CAYPMT010000010.1:0-36040 GCA_964411875.1 uncultured Kangiellaceae bacterium | reverse complement strand
GTGCTTGACACGGGATCCAGTAAAAAAGTATGTTTGACCGGCGTACATTTTACGGTGAGACAACTATGCAAATTTTAATCGATCAAGAAAAAGCGTTACATCAGTATGACATTCGTCATAGTGAAATCGACATACAAGGTTTATTGCATCCGACCTTCTTAGAGGTTGGAAGGTCTGGTGAAACCTATAATTTTGACTCGATAGTTGAACTAATGCTTGCGGAGGAGCTATCCGATTTTGAAATCCACTCACAAGATTATGAATGCATCGATTTAGAGGCAAAGGTAAAGCTATTGTTATATAAAAGTGCTCATATTAACTCAGATGGATCGATTAACAGTTATACAAAACGTTCTTCAATATGGGTTCTTGTTCAGGACAAATGGCAAATGAAGTATCACCAAGGTACGCCATGTCAAGCATTTGGGCTAAACCCTTAATCTTTTTAATAGATGCTTTTAAACCAGAAACTTATTGATTTCCTTTAAAAAATTGCTGAAAATCACTTTATTACATTTAGCTGTGAATAAATATTATGCGATTAAAGCATCTACTAATCATTGCTGGTGTCTTAGTTTTAGCTGCTTGTGGTCAAAAAGGCCCATTAATGCATAAGAAAGATGTTGAATCATCCAGTGAAACTAAGCCTGCCGAGCAGTCGAAAGCCGAACAAACAGGTTCTGAACCACCAAAGAATCAAACTGACCAGGAGCAAAGCTAATGTTATTAAGTTTTGCGAAAATGCATGGCTTGGGCAATGACTTTATGGTGGTTGATGGGGCTTCCCAAGAAGTTTATTTTAACCAAGGACAAGTCAAGCGTTTGGCTGATCGTCACAAAGGTATTGGCTTTGATCAATTGTTATTAATTGAAGCACCACAACAACCTGATGTTGATTTTCATTATCGTATTTTTAATGCCGATGGTTCAGAAGTCGCTCAGTGTGGTAATGGTGCGCGTTGTTTAGCTAAGTTTGTGCGTAAGATGGGTTTAAGTTGGAAGCACAAACTTAAAGTTAGCACACTGAAAGGCATTATGAATATACATATGATACGTAATGGGTTAGTTAGTGTTGATATGGGTGTTCCAGAATTAGCACCTAACAAAATTCCTTTACGTTATGCCGAGCAAGATGTGAGTTATCAGACAACGAGTAATGGCATTAGCTATCAGTTTGGCGCGGTTTCTATGGGCAACCCACATTGTGTGATTAGTGTTGATGATGTTGATAGCGCCAATGTTCAGGAAATTGGTGGCGATCTAGCACAGTCCTCGATTTTCCCCGAAGGTGCTAATGTTGGTTTTATGCAAAAAATAACTGATAATGAATTGCGCCTGCGGGTATTTGAACGAGGTGCTGGTGAGACATTGGCTTGTGGCACAGGTGCTTGTGCGAGTGCAGTTATTGGACGATTACAACATAATATGGGTCAAAGAATAAAAGTTTTTTTACCGGGCGGTCATTTACATATTGACTGGCCGGGCGAAGGCCAAAATTTAACGATGACAGGGCCTGCGGAATTTGTTTATCAAGGGTATATTACACTATGAAGTTTCCACATCAAGCATTAGAAAAAGATGATTTTGAGCAGTTGATCGAAGCGGATCAGGTTAAACGTTATTTAAAACAACACCCCAACTTTTTACAGAAAAATCCAGAGCTGTTGTCTGATATTGAACTTACTCATAAATCAGGTGAAGCAACTTCTCTTGTTGAACGCCAAATTAAAGTGTTGCGTGAACAAAACCAAACTTTGCAAGAACAGTTGGTTGATTTACTGAGTATTGCACAAAACAATGAAAAATTATTGGTGCAATGTAATCAGTTTATGTTGGAATTATTAAAAGCAGATAGCTTTGAAAATTTAATTGATAAAATTATTGCTTTGTTAAAGCAAGACTTTTTATTAGATGATGCCGGTTTGATTTTGGTTGGGGATTTTCCATTGCAAACTAAGGCAAAAGTTTTTGATTCGGCAAATGAAATTAAAACTCTATTTAACTGCCAGTTTCCTGATAATCAAACTATTTGTGGGCGTTTAGAAGAAAAGCCGAAGAATGCGTTATTTAATAATGAAAATGGTCAAACATTAGAATCTTTTGCTTTAGTACCTTTAGGTGCGAATTGTGAATATGGCTTATTAGTTTTAGCCAGTCAGGATGTATCGCGATTTGAACCTGATATGGATACGTTATTTGTTGATCTTATTGCTAAGCTAGTAACGCATTTAACTCGGGTTCATTTGCCTTGAAACGATTTAATCAGTAGTGATGGTGAAAACTAATTTAACAGTTTCCAACGATGCATGTAAAAGTTTAGTTGAGCCTATTGATGTTTTTTTGCGTCAGCTTTGTGAACAGAAAAACTATTCGCAACTGACACAAAAAAATTATCAGCGCCAACTGACTAAGCTGATTTTTTTTATTCAAAAACAAGCAATTGCAGCTTGGCAAGATATCACTATTTCGCATATTAGGCAGTTAGCCGCTTATTATCATCGTCAAGGTTTATCACCTAAATCAATAGCCTTATTGCTTTCAGCGACACGAAGTTTTTTTGAGTTTTTAGTGGTTAATAATCAACTAGATTCTAATCCGGCTAAAGGAGTAAAAGCACCCAAAGCGAAAAAGTCGTTACCTAAAACATTAGAAGTTGATCAGCTAATGATGCTGTTAGATAGTATCGATTTGAATCAATCGATAGGTATTCGAGACAAGGCTATTATGGAGCTTTTTTATTCGAGTGGTATTCGACTTGCTGAACTAGTGCGACTAGATTTGTATGATGTACAACTTAAAGAAGCTATGGCGCGGATTACTGGTAAGGGTAACAAAACTCGATTAGTGCCAATTGGTCGGCATGCACTTTTGGCTATTCAAGCTTGGTTAAAAGTCCGCAATGTTTGGTTGGCTGGTGAAGAGTCAATGGCATTATTTGTTAGCCAGAATAAAAAGCGACTCAATCCTCGAAGTATCCAAAAACGTTTAGAATTTTGGGGTAAGCAAGTTGGCATTAACAGCCGATTACATCCGCATAAACTACGTCATTCTTGTGCGACGCATTTATTAGAGTCATCCAGCGATTTAAGAGCTGTGCAAGAATTGTTAGGGCATTCAGATATTTCAACGACTCAAGTTTATACGCATCTGAACTTTCAACAGCTTGCGGCCGTTTATGATAAAGCACATCCGCGAGCAAAAAAGCGTTAGGGTTAAGTCATGGATAAGTCTGCTCATGAAGTTAAATTAATTAGTTTTGATCTGGATAATGCGCTTTATGATAATACGCCTGTTCTGAATCGAGCAGATCGTTTGCTCGACAATTATTTAGAAAATGAATTTAAAAAGCAAAACGTATCTTATGACTTTAAAAACTACCTTTCAATTAAGCAAGCTCTGTTAGAAAAAAATGATCCGTTGTATGAAAATATGAGCTTATTAAGGCAAACAGCACTTGAAGATTTTTGTATCAATCTAAAAGATAAAAATAATATTACGCGTGAGGCGTTTAATGTTTTTATACAAGCTCGAAGTGAAATAACGATACATCAAGCTGTTCAAGATATGCTGGTTAAATTGTCTAATCATTATTTATTGGTGACTGTTACCAATGGAAACTGTGAAATTCACAAACATGAAATTTCGCAGGTATTTGAAAAACATTATTCACCAACTATGGGGTATCGAGCAAAACCTCATCCACAAATGTTAAATCAAGCAATGGATGAATTTAAACTACAACCAAATCAGTTATTACATGTCGGTGATTCTATTGAAATGGATGGTGGTGCAGCGTCTAATGTTGGGGCGGCTTTTTATCATCTTGCACCTTTTGAAGAAGGGGCTTATGTTGAAGCTTCTTGTGAAAGGTTACTTCAATTTTTGGTTTAGCTACTAATGTTTAATATTAGATTAACTATTTATTCATTTATTCTTTTTGCGTTTAATTTCAATATTATTGCGGGAGAAAATCCAAAAAAATCGTCAGAAGAAACTCCTAAAGAAATTATTGTTGCAGTAGCAACTAATTTTAGCCAGCCTATCAAGGAAATTGCTGAGCAGTTCGAAAAAAATACATCATATAAAATCAAATTAGTTTTTGCTTCTTCAGGCCAACTGTTTTCTCAGATTAGTCATGGCGCACCTTATCATTTATTTTTGTCTGCGGATCAAATAAAACCCAAAAAGCTAGCGGAAAAAGGTTTGGGCATTGCTAAAAGTCAGCGAACTTACGCCATAGGCTCGTTAGTTTTATGGGCTAACAAATCTGACGAAGTTGAATTAAATCAGGACACACTTAAACGTTTTAGTTTTAGCAAGTTAGCGATTGCTAACCCTAAGTTAGCGCCTTATGGTTTAGCGGCTAAAGAAGTTTTGAAGAATCTTAATATTGAGAAAAAGATTCTTAGCCAAGATGATTATCAATTAATACGCGGTGAAAACATTTCACAGACCTATCAGTTTGTTAAAACGAATAATGTCGATCTTGGTTTGATTGCTTTATCACAAGTAATTAATCAGCCTAATGCTCATTATTGGCTTGTTCCCAAAGATTTATATCAACCTATTCGGCAAGATTTAATTTTATTAAAATTGGCGAAGGATCATCCAATTGCAACTTCTTTTATGGCATACTTACTTGATAGTGAAGAAAGTAGGAGAATATTATCTCGCTTTGGGTATAGTAAGAGTTATGATTATGAGGAGCATACTTATAGCAAGAATCATGACTATAAATAAATCGGGTCCATTAATTGGTTCCATTATAAAAATAATTGTTTTTTGAATGAGTAAACATCATATAAATTAGGGGAACTAATTTGCAGTTATTGAGTGAAGATTGGAGTGCTATTGGTTTAACTTTGTTGCTGGCTTTTATTGTGACAAGCCTTTTGATACTTATTGCTACACCAATTGCTTGGTGGCTCTCGCGAACTCAATCTTGGTGGAAATCCCCCATTAGTGCAATTGTTGCTTTACCCTTAGTTTTGCCACCCACGGTTTTAGGTTTTTATTTATTGTTAGCTATGGGACCTAATGGACCTATTGGTGGGCTTACTCAGACATTAGGTTTAGGCTTGTTACCCTTTACTTTTTCTGGGCTAGTTATTGCATCACTTTTTTATTCTTTACCTTTTGTTGTGCAGCCACTGCAAAATGCTTTTGAAGCAATTGGTAAAAGACCTTTTGAAATTGCGGCAACTTTGAGAACGACACCTCTTGATTATTTTTTTACTGTTGCGCTCCCTCTAGCTAAGCCTGGTTTTATTACCGCAATGGTTTTTGGCTTTGCGCATACTTTGGGTGAATTTGGTGTGGTGTTAATGATAGGTGGTAATATTCCTGGAGCCACGCAAGTCATTTCAGTACAAATTTATGAGCATGTAGAAACGCTCGATTATGCACGAGCCCATTGGCTTTCAGCCATCATGCTTATTTTTTCTTTTACGCTTTTATTGACGGTTTATAGTTTTAATCGTAAGCAAACGATTCGATTAATAGGAAGTTGATGCTTATGAAGTCACCGATAAAAGCAAAATTTTTATTAAATAAAAAGAAATTTAAACTTAATGTTAATTTATCTATTAATCCAACTGGCGTGACGGGTATTTGGGGAGCTTCTGGTGCTGGTAAAACAAGTTTGTTACGTTGTATTGCTGGCTTAGAAAAAAGCGCTATTGGTTATTTTGAAATTAATGGCGAGCATTGGCAGTCAGAAGAATTTTTTTTACCAACACATAAACGTTCACTGGGTTATGTTTTTCAAGAGTCGAGTTTATTTTCTCATTTAACGGCAAAAGAGAATCTTGATTATGCATTAAAGCGTGCTGCTATCGATGACAGATCTAAATTAAACCGAAATACGCAACAGGCAGTTGATATTTTAGGGATTGGTGATTTTTTAGATGGTTACCCGAGTGAATTATCGGGTGGAGAGTGCCAAAGAGTAGCTATTGCGCGGGCATTAATTATTAATCCTAAAATTTTATTAATGGACGAGCCACTTGCATCATTAGACCTTACTAGAAAGCGTGAGATTATGCCTTATTTACAAAACTTAGGAAAAGAACTTAGTATTCCTATTCTTTATGTGAGTCATTCTATTGATGAGATTGTACGTTTGGCCGATCACTTGATTATATTGAATAATGGGCGAGTTGATACTAATGCACCATTAATAGATACGTTGAGCGAGCTAGGTTTTTCTTCACAACTTGGTGAAGATGCCAGTACTATTTTAGATACTAGAGTGACTGGCCATGATGAACTCGGTAATTTAGCTAAACTAAGTTTTAATGGTGGTGAGTTATGGTTGAATGAGATGGCACTTGGTTTTGCCTCATTATCTGAATCAATTGAATCAATCGGCCAAACAATTCGTTTGAGAGTGATGGCAAAAGATGTCAGTATTACTTTGAGTCGACACAATGATACTAGTGTGTTGAATATTTTATCTGGTGAGATTGAAGAAATCGCTCATGATGCTCTAAAAGGTTTGTATCTAGTTAAAGTTAGAGTGGGTGAGTCAATTGTTATTGCGCGAGTTACACAACGTTCGGTTCACCACTTAGAGTTAGATGTTGGTAAACCCGTTTGGCTACAGATTAAGTCCGTTGCTTTAGTCAGTTGATAGGGAATATTTTCGAAGGTTAATTATGAAACAAATTAATATTGATTATTTCTCAACAGTTTACGGTGAATTAATTCTCGGCTCTTACGATAACAAATTATGCTTATGTGATTGGCGTTATCGAAAAAACCGCATGACGATTGATAATAGACTAAATAGATTACTCAAAGCTGATTTTGTTGAGAAAGCTGATCCAGTTATTAGACAAGCTAAGCAAGAGTTAAAAGATTATTTTATTAACAAAAGAAAAAAATTTGAAACACCCTTGCTTACCGCTGGAACCAATTTTCAAAAACAAGTATGGAAAGCCCTGATAAAAGTACCTTTTGGAAAAACCAGTAGTTATTTACAGCTCACGGAAAAGCTTGGCAACCCAAAGGTGGTTAGAGCTGTTGCTAATGCTAATGGCGCTAATGCCCTTTCGATCTTTATTCCTTGCCATCGTATTGTGGGTCATAATGGAAAACTGGTGGGTTATGCCGGTGGACTAGAAGCAAAAGAATCTTTATTGGCGTTAGAGAAACGAGTCGCTTAACAGCGCAAGCGGTTAGAAAGTGACTGTGTTTCCTCTTTATATCTTTTGGTTGTCTGAGGCTATGAAGCTAGATAAGTTGTTTAATCCAATGGGAATAAGACGTTTCAGTTTGCTAGGCGCTTACATCTAATTTTCTTGTTTATGAACCCAAAAAAACACTGATATAAGTGGTTTTAGTCAAATCAAATATTATTTAAATCATATGATTTTCGTAACTTATTGAATATATTGAAGATTTTTTTTGTGCAAAAAGAATTATATTTGTTTTACTGAGTTAAAAGCCTTTAATTACTTAACATAAGTCTGTAAACTCGCGAATGAAAAGCTGGTTTTGTTATGGTGATACCGAATCCAGTTCATTTTAATTTCACCAAAGGTAGAAAACAATATGAGTAAAGGTACAGTAAAGTGGTTCAATGCCGATAAAGGTTTTGGCTTCATCACACCAGAAGATGGCAGTAAAGATTTATTTGTTCATCATTCAGAAATTCAAGCAGGTGGCGGTTATGCAACATTAAACGACGGCCAGCAGGTAGAGTACGAAGTAGGTCAAGGTCAAAAAGGCCCATGCGCTAATAAAGTGGTTCCACTTTAATATAAAGATATAATAAGTTAGTTTTAACCAGTTAAAGCTGGTTCTGTGGGACTCGTTAAGCGAGTCCCACTTAGTAGTGCCTGACTAAAAAACACCTTGCAACCTTAGTTATTAGGTGAAAAACGCAGTAAAAATAAATCAGTAACAATGATTGATATTCTTATTAGCTCAATAACCTATGAGTTCAATCACTAAGCACCATTCCACTCATCAAAATAAATACCCTGTAATATCGTTACTTTTTAAGTCATTAAAGAGTCTAACTAGCAAGTAAGTATTATTTTTTGCTTATAATAAAGTCCAACTCGACCATAAATAGGGGTAAAACAATGCAAGAACTTATAGATAGTATCAATCTTGATCAGTATCTACCGGCAGTTATCAGCGGCGCTACTAATGTGTTATTTGCAATTCTCATTTTGATTGTTGGGATATTTATTGCGAATAAGTTTAATAAGCTCATCTGTAAAACAGGAGAGCGTTATGAAAATCTTGATAATACCTTGTTTCGGTTTTTAGGTAGTCTTGTTAAATACATTATTCTTGCTTTTGTTGCCATTGCTATACTCAATCGATTTGGTGTACAGACAGCATCTATTGTTGCTTTGTTAGGTGCTGCTGGCCTTGCTGTTGGTCTTGCATTGCAAGGTACACTGTCAAATTTATCTGCCGGCGTTATGCTACTGGTATTTCGACCTTATAAAGTTGGAGACTTTATTAATGCTGCAGAATGTTTTGGTAAAGTGGAGGAAATAGATCTGTTTACTACCATTTTACAAACATTTGATAGTCAACAAATTATTGTTCCTAACAGTCAAATTTGGGGCAGTAAAATTATTAACCATTCGCATCATCCTATACGTGGTGTTGATATGCATTTTGGTGTTGCCTATAAAGAGAATACGGACCATGTTCGCAAAATTATCGACGGGGTTTTAGAGAAACATTCCAAAATTTTAAAGGACCCTCAACCATTTGTTGAAGTTGAAACACTTAACGATAGTTCTGTTGATTTTTTAGTACGTCCTTTTTGTATGGGAGAAAATTATTTTGATATTTTATATTCAGTACCTGAGCAAATAAAAAAGGCTTTAGATGCTGAGGGCATTGAAATACCATTCCCACATCGTAAAGTGATTATTGAAAAGGAAGATTAAAAAAATTGGATTAGCCAATAAACAATTGATGCTTTATTGGTTAGTTTTAATAAGCGAATAAACTTAATTCATGCCAGAATCAATAATCTCTAATTTCTTCTGAACAGGCTTATTTTTAGCCTGTTCTATTTGACCAATTCTTAACATAACTTGACTACGTAAACGACCGAAACTTTTTTGAGAAGCTGAGGTTTGTAAAAATTGTTTATAAGCTCGAATTGATTTTTCAATATGGCCAGATTTTTCGCTAGCATAAGCAAAGTTAACTAAAACTTCGGGATTGTTCGGCATTAAGTTATTCGCAACTTGTAGAAAATGAGTCGCTGTTTCAGCGTTGCCTTTTTGCTGTTCGACAATTGCTCGCTGTATCCAAATAGCTGAATCATTACCTTCTCGAGAAAGAGCTTCATCAAGATAAAATTCCGCATTTTTATAGTCTTTTGTTAATAGATAAGCAGTTCCTAACCAGAACCAAGGGCGCCAATTTGAATTAGACTCAGTGGTTAATGGTTGGAGAAGCTCAATTGCTTTTTCAGGTTGATTATTTTTAATGAGTAATCTTGAGAGTGAGTTAATATTGAGTGAATTGTGGGGATCTCTTTGATAAAGTATTTTAGCTTTTTCTAGTGCTTTAATAAAATGACCTGACTTTTCCAAAGCGCTAATGTTATTAGTAATTAGTTTGGCGCGTGGTTTATGGTTTAAATGAAAGGCTTTGATTTTTTTTATTTCGCTCTGCATATCAAAAGGCTCTTCTGGCGCTATATTTTTTTCATCATCTGACATAGGTATTTCAACCAGGTTATGGTAATTTTTATGGCTGTCAGAAACATTGGTTGTCTTGTCACTCTCTGAATCATGATTTGATTTGAGTGCTTCAGAAAGTGTTGGCATTTTTGCTTGTTGATTAAGTGAATGAGCGATGTCATTAACATTGAGTTGGTTTTTTAAAACATCTTCTTTAGCCAATGGTCCACTCACAAAACTGGCAAGTAAAATGAGTAAAAATAGTTTGTTCATCATTTAGTCCTTCTACTTCTTGGCAGTGACGGTATCAACCAGAGTAGGCGTTAAAAATATAATCAGTTCTTTTTTAATGGTTGATGTATAGTCACCTTCAAATAGTTTACCAACCCCTACAATATCTTTAACACCAGGTACCCCTCGATTCGTTTTAGATTCCTGTGTTTGAATTAAACCACCAATTACAACAGTTTCACCATTAAAAGCTCGAATTAATGAAGATGATTGACGAACGTCCAGATTAGGTGCTGTTGATGTCACTTCACCACTTGTTGGATCTCTTGCTTCGCTAACACTAGCAACTCGAGTCACAACGGGTGACACATCCATCATGACCCAACCATCTTTAGAAATTTGTGGTGTGATGGATAAAACAATGCCTTCAGTAACAACTTGAGGAACATCGGTAACGGTTGCTTCTTGACCGACCTCTGTTGTTTCAGTATTACGTTCACGTCTGAAAAAGGTTCGATCGGTGCCAACTTTAATTAATGCTGATTGATTATTTAAAGTTCGAATATGTGGTTGTGAAATAACTTGTACTTCACCTTGTTCTTCTAAAGCAGAAATTACTGAAGTAACACTTATGCCAGAGCTAGTTGTATCGTTTGATGAAAGGTTTAATGTCGGTTGTAATGCGATACCAGGACCAGTAGGGGCGCTAATTATGTTATTGAGATTAAGATTACTTCCAAAGCCATCTACAGCGGAATTACCCACACGTGACCAATCTACGCCCAGACTAAAATCTTTATTTAAGGTGACTTCAAGTATTTTTATTTCAATTTTAACTTGGCGACCAATAGCACTATTAATATCCTTAATGTAATAAGCAACTTCTTCAACCCGAGGGTGGCGATCAGTAATTTGAATGGTGCCAGCAACTTTGTTAATGACAAGACGACCTTCTTCAGAAACCAGTAAAGCTAATTCTTTTTCCAGCTCATCCCAAAACTCAATTTCATTTTCTTGTTCAATTTTAATTTCGCCCGCTTGTTCATTGCCGCCTGAAGAACCCTCAGAGCCTGAACTGACCTGTGCACTACTTTCGCTGTTGCTGGTTCGTTTTAAACGAATATAATTAACATTAAAAAGCCGTGTTTCCCAAGAGCGGACTCGTATTAAATTATTATTTGATTGCCAGTAATAACCCATTGAACTAAGTAGCGCAGACATGGCTTGATTAAAAGGTAATGAACGAAAGTTAATACTAATATTGCCAGTAACATCATTGTCGACTAGCATATTTAAATCATAAGATCGGGCAAATAATTCAACCGCTTTTCCTATGGGCATATTTTCTGCAACAAAACTATAAAGTTCTTCATCAGCTTTAGCTGGAATAGCCTCTTCTGTTTGGGGCCAAGCAACTCTTAGTGAAAGCGGTAAGTTTTTTAAGTGACTTAAATCTATTTTTTCTTCGGGTAAAGCATGAAAACGTGGAAACTCACTTTGACTTTCTTTAGGTTGGTAGAGTGAGCAAGAAAATAAGCTTATTAAAAAAAATCCGGTGATTAAAAACCGCATTACTTTTTCTCCAGAGTTAGTGTCAAAGTATCATAAGTATTTAATTTTTTAAGCTTAACTCTATGAGACATAATTTGTATAACCTGATAACCATCAATACTGTCGCCTTCCGCCAGTATTTTTCCATTAACTACCGCCAGTCGTGAGTGTTTACTTGAAATCAACCCCGATAATTGAGGTATTGGTTCTGGCTCTATCGAGACTGCTTCAGTAGTAATAGATTTTGCTTCATTAACAATCGCTTGATGGTTTGCTCTTAACTCTTCAATTTCATTTGCCTTAACTTTTAGTATAGATGAAAAAGGATTTCTTTGCGGAATATTAATCCAAAAAAGTGCTTTGATATCAGTTGCTTTAAGAGCATGGTCAGCTAATTGAATACTTTGGCTGGTACTTTCCATGCCAGGGATATCAATGACTTCATGAGAAATATTTTTTTTTGTCATGAGTGGCATAACAATATTTTTAACGACTATATAAATAGCGAGAGAAGCTAAACCAATAATTACCCCTGTTTTTTTCATTGACTTTGTCATATCAAAACCTTAGATAACTCTTTACGATGCATTATTTTCTTCAGGTAAGATAATGTTATTAGGGCTTCTAACCCATAAACTAATATCAAGCTTAACTAAAACAATTTCTTTACCGGAGCTTATGATTTCATTACCATCGATTTCTAAGTGCCTATTTTCACCAATTAGGCTATGAATATATTCAAGCACTCTTAGATAAGCTGAATTTTCTTTTGAGGGTTCAACTTTTAATATGATGTTAACTGGTAAAGAATAAGTTTTTTCTATTTTAGTATTTTTCTTATCTTGTATTTTATAGCTCATATTTAATCCAAGCGTTTTAGCATAATTGCTTTTGAGCCTTAACCAATGTGCTAATGATGGCAGATCATCAAAAATTCTTGCCTGCTCATCGCTAATACTTTTTTCTATTTTTTGTAGGTCTTTTTCCGACCAATTTGTGGTTAAACTTTGTAGTTCTTCCAGCAATCGGTTTTTTTCTTTTAATAAAAATAAATTATTATTAAAGATATGCATGCGGGGTTTTAGTGACCAGTAGCAAACACTTATTACACTAATAAAAAGAAGAATAAAAAGTATTTTTCCAACTAGAGAGCCAAAAACAAGTTTAGCGAGTTTGTCAAAAAGCAATTGAAAGTATAAAAGTTTACTGGTTGATTTGTTAGCTTTTCGAAGCGCTTTCCTTTTTTCGATAAAATCAATTTTCATTGTTTCATCCATCCTTCTAAATCAAAGCCTATAATACTTTGTTGAGAAGCTGCACCAGATTCAAGTTGTCCATACCAACTTTCTTTCCAGCTTTTGCTGATAGTAATATTCCATGGCGGCTTTTGTAGTTCTTGTTCGAAATTTTGTAGAGTAATAACAATATGGTTAAGCTCTAGTTGGCTTTGCCCTTTTATTGTTATCTTCCATTGGTTTTCTAAAGCCTTGATAGAAAGATTAGTTAATATTAACCCTTCCGGTAGTATACTGCCCATATGATTAAGTAAGAGCGCAGGCAAATTATTTGAGTTTGCTTGTAACATTTGTAAGCGTTTTTCTTCATGCTCTTTCTGTTGTATAAGTTCTTTTATTCGGGAAATTCTATTTTCAAAGTCATAGATTTCAGCAGTTATAGCTTTGCTATCAACAGCTTGTTTAGTAATAGCTAATTCAACACTGGAAAAAATTAATACAGATATGACAATAGTGATTAAAAAAACCATCATGGCCGCTCGATAAAACAATGTTCTATTGATTTCTTTTTGAGCAAGTATTGGAATAAAGTTAGCTTCAACTTTTGATGTTAAGTTGGAAACTTGTTTAGCCCAATAGAAAGAGTCTAATCCATCTTGGTCATAATTAATTTTTGTGTCGACTTGTTCTTGAATTTCTTCACATAACACATCGGTTTTTTCACCGATCAGCCAGACTTGATCAACGGCACGAGAAAAACGTTGTCTGGCATAGGGAATTGTTCGATTAATATCAAGAATCAATCTGCTTTGTTGTTCACCGATACCACAATAAGGTAGCTCTCTAACAAATAGAACTTCACCATTACCTAAAGACAGTAGAATTTCTGTTCGGTGTTGAAATAGGGCTGTAATTAATAATAGTTTTTCGTCGCCTGCTTCGTAGCCGACAACAACTTCTGAAATAATTTCAGTTAGCGGAACCATTTTTCTTGGTGTTAAATAAAACTCTTGGCACATCCGAACACTAGCATCAACAATTCGTTTTGGCATTAAGTGTAAGAGTATGCCCTCTTCTTCATCGCTGTGCTTTGCTTCATGAAAGCACCAAGCTGCGGTGTCTTCAAAAGGTTTGGTTTGTTCAACTTTTCTCAGTAAGAGTTTATTTAAATCTTTGGCTGGCATTTGTGGTACATCAAAAAACTCATGGGTATGTAAATCATCTTCATAAGTAATCGAAACTTCACCACCTTTGGTTAAATCGATATGTTCATTGGCTTGAATTAATGCTTGGTTTAAACAAAGTAAATCCTTAACTTCAAAAGGAGCCGTCCAATTTTCTACGACAGCACATTTATGCATTCTAGCAATTTTAAATTCATGATAAATCCATGAAATAGCAAACTTATCACTCATGGTTTTTGCCAGCTCCAATTTGAACCATCAGTTTGATAGCGACCTGACCAGTCTGAATGAATAATATGAGCTTGTTGTAAGTTACCACTAGGATAAGGATCAGAGTAGAGCGATAAACGTGTCGTTTTTAGTAAATAAAGAGTGACGCTGCCATCGCTACCACCACTGGCTGCTGGAACAGCAGTATCAGTACCTGACTCTAATTGATAATGAGCTTGATTTGAGTGTTGATTAGTGAGTATGACACGATAAAAAAGATCGGCAAAATTAATGCGCTGAATTTTTAAATCGGGTCCTTCGACCAATACTGGTGAATTAGTTTGGTTCCAAATATTATTAAAAATTGTTGAGTCATTAGTGACTGAAGCGACATTGGCGTTTAAATCTGAAATAAGCATGGCTCTTGGTGATATCGGTGCTGCTGTTAGCCCTTGATCTTGTGTAAAACCGTTGAAGCTATTGTCAGGGCTAGTTAAAAACTGAGGGTCAAAAACCAGGCGACGACGGAAATTTTTAGCATTATATTCAATATCATTCAGTGAAAAGTGGCTAACTGTGCTGATAGCATTGACCCAGTTACTGGTGCTTGCATTGGGGATTTGTTTTTGCTCTAACGCATAATGTTTTAAACTATCGGCAAGCGCTTCTAAATTGGCTTCTTCTGTTTCAGCATGTGTTCGGTTAATGGCATCAAATACACTGGGAGCGAGAGCACCAGCAAGAATACCGATAATTGCCATAACAGCAATAAGTTCAAGTAAAGTAAAAGCAGTTTGTTGCTTATAGAGAATTAATTTTTTTGTCATTGTGAAAACCATTGATTAGCCTCCAAGACCGGACATCATGCCAAACATAGGTAAAAAAACAGCGCCACCAATTAAGCCGACAATAAAAATAAGCGTTATCATAATCATGGGTTCTAACACACTGAATACGCGTTTTATTTGACGAGGCACTTCTTTATCAAAGCGTAATGAAACATATTTTAATGCTTCATCTAAACGTCCAGTTTCTTCACCAACGATCATCATGCGTAATACAATGGGTGAAATAACATTATGTTCGCGTAGGGCTTCAGATATTCTTCGTCCTTCATTAACCGCTGCTTCAGCATCTTGAGTCGCCTTTTCCATCACTAAATTACCGACTAAAGCTTTGGATAATGAAAGTGCATCAATGATTGGTACCCCGGCTTTTAGGAGTAAGCCCATGTTATGGCAAAAGCGCGATTGGATAATCATGCGATTGAGTTGGCCAAAGACAGGGACATTAAGTTTAAATCTATCAATACTCATAGCAAGTGTTGGTAAGTATTTAGGGACATGTTTAAAAAATAAAAATAAACAAACGGGTAAAGATAAAATAAGCCACCAATATTGTGTCGTGAAGTCACCAATTTTGATAACAATTTGAGTTAATAGCGGTAGCTCTAAATTTAAACTATCAAAGATAGTTTTAAAGCGAGGCACAACAAAAAAGAACATGAGAAAAACAAGTCCCAGAACAGCACAAAGTATAATTATGGGATAAATACTGGCTTGTTTTATATCAGCCATAATTGAATCAACCCACTCCAGATGAGCTGTAATGTCTTCGCAAGAGGTTTCTAAATTGCCAGCATATTCACCTGCTTTAATTAAGTTAACAATTTGACTCGAAAAAATTTTAGGGTGTCTCTGCATCGCTATATCCAGTGGATTACCTGCTTCGACATTGACTTGAATATCTTTGAGTACTTTAGCAAAGGTTTCATCGGTGGTTTCTTCTGCTAAGCTAATAATGGTTGTGGCAACTGGGATCCCCGCAGCAAGCATAGAGTACATGCCATTGAAAAAATCCATCAACTCTTTACGAGAAACTTTTTCTTTGCCAGATACAGCTTGTTTTTCTTTGTTTTGGGTTGATGATTCAATCAGCCAATAGCCAATTCTTTGCAAGTTTTTATCAAGTTCGTTTTCATCATAGGCGAACATTGAACCACTAATGGATTGGCCTTTTGTATTTACTGCTCTGTAATTATAGTCAGGCATGTCAAACTTATTGCTCTTCTAATTCAGAGGCAACTGGTTGCAACTCTTGGGTATTTTCTTGCTGTTTATTATTTTTTTCAGAGTTTGAATTATTCTTGCCAACAACACGTATAACCTCACCAATGGTGGTTAACCCTTGAGATGCTTTGGCTAAGCCGTCTTCCAATAATGTAGTCATGCCTGATTGTTTAGCAATAGCTTCAAGTTTATGTGTTGATTCGCCATCAATAATGGTGTCATGCATAGAATCATTGACTTGAAATACTTCATAAACGGCAAGACGCCCTTTAAAACCACTTTGAGAGCATTTGTCACAGCCGCCTGGTTCATAAAAAGTAGCTGAGTCGTCAAATATATTTTCAATGCCATATTCGTGGGTGAGTTTATTGATATCGTTAACGGGCTGTTTGCAATTGTCACAAAGTTTTCGTACTAATCGTTGACCAACTGCAGCGTTAAGTGCTGCTGGTAATAAATATTTTTCTATACCCATGTCGATCAATCTTGGTATTACACCTGCCGCGCTATTGGTATGTAGAGTTGTTAAAACTAAGTGACCGGTTAGTGCAGCTTTTATTGCTAGCTCAGCAGTTTCTAGATCACGAATTTCGCCGATTAATATTACATCAGGATCTTGTCTAAGTAGTGCTCTTAATCCTGAAGCGAAATCCATTCCGACCTCAGTATTGATGGGTGTTTGACGAATGTTAGGTAGCGAGTACTCAACAGGATCTTCAAGTGTGAAAACACTTTTAGTTTCTTTATCAACCATTCCTAGTGCAGTGTAGAGAGTCGTTGTTTTACCGCTACCTGTTGGTCCTGTGACTAAGACCATACCATAGGGTTTTTTTATTTCATCAACAAAAGCTTGTTTATCCTTATCTCCAAAACCTAGCCAGTCAATCGATAATTTGACTGAGCCTGAGTCAAGTATTCGCATGACAATACTTTCGCCATGATTAGTCGGTAAAGTTGATACCCTCAGGTCTAATTGACTATTACCAAATTTAAAATGAATACGTCCATCTTGAGGAACACGTTTTTCAGAAATGTTCATATCCGCTATTAGCTTAATACGAGCAGTTAATGCAGGTTTTAAGTCGCCCGGTAGCAATAAATCTGAGCGTAAAATACCATCAATTCGAAAGCGGACTCGAATAACTTTGTCACCTGGCTCGATATGAATGTCTGCGGCGTTTTGTTTAATACCATGGGCAATAATCTGATCCACCAACCGAATCATAGGAGAAATAGAGCCTTGCTCTTCTTCATTGCCGGTTATGCCTTGAGCCATTAAAAGATCAATGGTTTCGTTAATCGAGTTACCCTGGGAATAATTATGTTCAAGTGCTTCAAGTATGGAAGTGTCTGCTGCAGTAACAACCTTAACCGTCTTACCGCTCTTTCTTTCAATTAAATCAATAGCGACAACGTTGAAAGCGTCAGCAAATGCAACAGTTAAAATGTTATCCTTCAAGTCAATGGGAATAAGTTTATGTTTAACCGCTGTGTCATAGTCGATTAATGCTAAAACATCAGGGTCAATTAAGATGTTAAGTACATCGACAACTTGGGTTTTATTTTCTGAAGCTAAAGTACCTGTTAATACTTCTGGATTAACAAAACCCAGTTCAACAAGCATTTCACCCAGTAGTTTGCCCTGGCGTTTTTGTTCTCTGAGGGCTAGGTTGAGTTGTATTTCGGAAATTAAACCAGCATCAAGGAGTTTTTGGCCAAGCGGTTTTTTTTTCTTTGGGTTATCATTCACTGTTCCACCTTATCCTTCATAAATTTACAGCAATACATTCATGTAATAATGAGAACAGGATTAAGCTATCACACAGGGTATTAACCCTGTGCAATACAGTAAAGAAGAATATGAGCGTGGTCGCTATTGGTGCCGTAGCGCTTTACCCGGCCCGATTTTTCCCAGCTACCATTACCGCTAGTGACATCACCATCACCGTCAATAATATCGCTAATTTTTTGAGCGGTTTCATCCGTGATGTTATCAGTACGATAAACTAGAAAGCTACCATCTCGGTTGCCATCGCCATCAATATCGCAGTTCCAATTGCTGTCGCTGGTATAGTAGAGATCTTGATAAGAGCCATCGACAAGTTGATGAGTCATTTCTTTTTCTAGATAAGGGCCATTCCAACCTTTTTGGGCGGTGCCATTGCCATCACTGTCGTTAGCTAGTAGGTCATGATAGCGTGAGTCAGCATGAGTTGGAATATGACGTGGCCAAAGCCCTGTGTCTTTATAGTGCTGAGCAGCAGCGACCCTTAAACTATTTGCTTCTTGAATATATGCGGAAATTTTTGCATCTTCAATGGCTTCAAATATTTTAGGGCTGGCTACAGCGGCAAGAATTGCAATGACGGCCATAACGCCAATCATTTCCATTAAAGTAAAACCTTGTTCTTTAATACTCATTTTGCGACTCCAAAATTAACAATTTTCAATAAAACTCAATAAAGGACTTGTATTATTAAGTGTAGACAAAGATTTAATTATTTGCTTAATTATCAGGGGTCTTATTATTTCTTTTTTGATGAATAATGATATAAATTGTTAAATAACTCACAAATTTTTAGTCATTAATAATGCGGCTGCTTTGATATTAAAGTGAATAGATGATACCGACGTTTAAATTAAGCTATACATAGATTTTCTTAAGTAGTCTCACAAGGCTTTGTAGCGTTATTATCATGAAAAAAAAGCGAAACCAAAATAAATTGGCTTCGCTTGATATTAGAAAGTAATTTAGTAAAAAGTGATAATGAAAAGTTGTTATAAACCTAACAGTAATCTTTCGGGTTCTTCTAAGAGTTTTTTTATTGTTACCAGGAACCCAACAGACTCTTTACCATCAATCAATCGATGGTCATAAGATAGTGCTAAATACATCATAGGTAGAATAACAACTTCACCATTAACAGCCATAGGGCGATCTTGAGTTTTGTGCATACCAAGGATAGCCGCTTGTGGTGGATTAACAATTGGCGTTGACATTAACGAACCAAAAACACCCCCATTAGAAACAGTGAAAGTGCCACCAGTCATATCTTCGATAGATAGTTTGCCATCGATGGCTTTTATTGCATATTCGCGAATTTGGCTTTCAATGTCCGCTAAACTAAGTTGATCAACATCCCGTAATACGGGAACGACCAGGCCTCTTGGTGATGAAACGGCTACGCCAACATCTTGATAGCTATGGTAAACAATATCATTACCATCAATATAAGCATTAACGGCTGGGTATCGTTTAAGTGCTTCAACAGAAGCTTTAATAAAAAAGGACATAAAGCCTAAACGAACATCGTGGAATTTTTCAAACTCGCCTTTATATTTAGCACGTATATCCATAATAGGTTTCATGTTAACTTCATTAAAGGTCGTTAGCATAGCCATACTTTGTTGTGCTTCAACAAGTCTGCTAGCAATTTTTGCTCGCAAACGAGTCATTGGTTCGCGTTGTTCAACTCTATTACCCGCAGGTGCTTTATTTTGCTGATTGCTAGATGATTTTGAGGCTTTATCAGCTTGCTCGGGTTGTGTTCTGTTTTCAATATAGGCAGCAATATCTTCTCGAATAATACGACCATTTTTTCCTGTGCCTTTGATTAAATCTAAATTCACATCATATTCATTAGCAAGCTTTCTTAATGCAGGACTTAGTGCTTGATCATCGTTAGCTGTTTCTTGTGGTTCTGACTCTACTTTGTCAGCAGCTTCATTTTTAGCGGGTGTTGAACTAGCGACTCCCCCAACTTTAAAGTGGCCGATAACTTCATCACTTAAAACTGTGTCACCTTCATTTTTAATGACGGAGCTTAATACACCATCATCGGGGGCGACAACTTCGATAACTACTTTATCAGTTTCAATATCAACAATGAGTTCATCACGGCTAAATGACTCACCTGGTGATTTGTGCCAGGTAGCAACAGTGCCGTCAGCTACTGACTCGGGAAAAGTTGGTGCTTTTATTTCAGTTTCCATCGTAATACCTTTTTAATTTTTTAATAAAAGTTTAATAAATAAAATTTACGTTAGTCGAGAATTGCTTGATTAAGAAACTCTTCTAATTCTTTTAAATGTAAAGCCATATAACCAGCCGCTGGTGCTGCAGAAGCGGTTCTTCCCGCATACTCAACGTATAAGTCTGAATTATACGAGTTAACGACTTCTTTTAAGTGGTGATGTGTGCCATACCATGCGCCTTGATTTTTGGGTTCTTCCTGACACCAAATAATACGATTTAAATTTTTATATTTTGATATCACTCGCTTTAATTCTTGAGTTGGGAAAGGGTAAAGTTGTTCTATACGAATGATAACCGTATTAGTCGCTTTTTCCTTTTCTCTTTTCTCAAGTAAATCATAGTAAACTCTACCACTACACATAATAAAGCGATTGATTTCTTTTTCGTTATGTTTTTCAGTTTCTGGAATAATGTTGTGAAAATATCCTTCGGCTAAATCTTCTAAACTTGAAACTGCTTTTTTATGGCGTAGTAAGCTTTTAGGAGACATAATAACTAAAGGCCTTCTCATTGGTCGAATAGCTTGACGACGCAATAAGTGAAAAATTTGAGCCGGTGTTGTTGGTACACAAACTTGAATATTATGTTCAGCACAAAGTTGTAAAAAGCGTTCTAATCTTGCGGATGAATGTTCAGGTCCTTGCCCTTCATAGCCATGAGGTAATAACATGGTCAAGCCGCAGAGTCGTCCCCACTTATGCTCACCACTCGTAACAAATTGATCGATAATCATTTGTGCGCCGTTAGCAAAGTCACCAAATTGCGCTTCCCAAATGACTAAAGTGCTAGGGTTAGTGGTAGCGTAACCATATTCAAAACCGAGTACAGCAAGCTCAGATAGAAAAGAATCATAAATGGTAAATTTTTTCTCGACATTATTTAGATGCTGCAGTGGAATATGAGTCTCGCCTGTTTTTTGATCATGTAATACGGCATGACGATGGGAGAAAGTTCCTCGGCCAACATCTTGACCGGTCATACGGATGGAATGTTCTTGTTTAAGTATACTGGCATAGGCAAGTATTTCAGCAAAGCCCCAATTGATGGGTGTTTCACCACTAGCCATAAGCAAACGATCATCAATGACTTTCTTTACTTGTCTTTGCAAACTAAAGCCATCGGGACATTGGCAAAATTCTTCAGCAAGTTTAACCAATTGCTGTTTATCAAAGGATGTATCGGCGGGTGTATCCCAGTCATGTCCAATATATGGTGTCCAATCAAAAAATAAACTTTTATCCGGATTAGCCGCTAGATTTTTAACTAAACTAAGGCCCTTCTCTATCGCTTTACGATAATCATCAGCCATTGTTGAAGCATCTTCTTGGCTTATGGTTTTTTGTTCAACTAATGTTTTGCTGTATTGAGTCAGTACTGTGGGCAGTTTTTTAATGACTTGATACATTAAAGGTTGAGTACCAGACGGTTCATCAGCTTCATTATGGCCTCGTCGTCGATAGCAAACTAAATCAATAACAATATCTTTTTTAAATTGGTAGCGGTAATCAATAGCGAGTTGGGTAACAAATAAGACGGCTTCAGGATCATCTGCATTAACATGTAAGATAGGTGCTTCAACCATTTTTGCCACATCGGTTGAATACTCGGTTGAACGAGAGTCTTCTTTTTTATTGGTGGTAAAACCAACCTGATTGTTAATGATAATATGAATGGTTCCGCCGGTCTTATAAGCTCGTGTTTGTGACATCTGAAGGGTTTCCATCACAACACCTTGACCAGAAAATGCAGCATCACCATGAATATTAATAGCAAGTACGGTTTCGCCTACTTTATCACCGCGCTTATCTTGGCGTGCTCTAACAGAACCTTGAGAAACTGGCGAAACAATTTCTAAATGACTTGGGTTAAATGCTAAAGCCAAATGAACCTCCCCACCTGGAGTCATCACATTGGATGAAAAGCCTTGATGATATTTAACATCACCAGAGCCCATCCCATATTCGGCTTTACCTTCAAATTCATCAATGAGCTCTGATGAGCGTTTGCCTAAAGTATTAATTAACACATTAAGGCGACCACGATGAGCCATGCCAATAACGACTTCTTTAACATTTAAAGTGCCTGCCTTTTGAATCAGTTCATCAAGAATTGGAATGAGACTTTCGCTGCCTTCTAAGCCAAAGCGTTTGGTACCTGGGTATTTAGCACCTAAATACTTTTCTAAGCCTTCAGCTGCGGTGAGTCGCTCCAGTAGTTGGTGCTTACGTGCTTGATCATAACTAGGGCTAGATTCAACGGATTCAAGCCTTTCTTGAAACCAACGTTTTTCTTGGCTATCAACAATATGCATAAATTCAGCGCCGATTGAGCCACAGTAGGTTCTTTTCAGGGAATTGATAATATCGCTGAGTTTGGCTTTTTTATTACGGAAATAAACATGGTTAGGTTGAAATTCAGCATTTAAGTCAGCATCAGATAGCCCATGAAAAGCCAGTGTTAAATCTTCAACCTTGGTGCGTTTCATTAAGCTTAAAGGATCAATCTTGGCTTCTTGATGACCTCGCATACGAAAAGCTTCAACTAATTCTAATACCGCCATTTGCTTGATTTCATGGTCTAGTGAGGAATCACTAACAGGCTGTTGGTTTTGAGCTAACTGTAAAAAATGTTCTCGGATAGATGCATGGGAAATTTCACCATTAGCTGAGCCATTTTGTACTGACTTGAAGTAATCTCGCCACTCTTTATCAATGGATGACTCATTGTTTAAATAGGCTTCATAGAGATCTTCAACATAAGCCATATTACCGCCTGAGAGGTAACTGGTACGCTGCATTTTCTCAATGTATTTTTCCGACATAACACTTTCCTGATAAGTGATTAGGCTAATTATTCTTTACGCCTTCTGTCTGATGGGTTAAAAAATAGCCATCAGCAGGTTTAAATTTAAAACATCAATAGACTCTAATCTAAACGTAGTCTAATTAGGTTAATCATACGTAACTTATAATGTATTGTTATAACACAATTGATGCTTATATCTAATAGTCTAGATGCTATTTAGCAAAGCGTATAGAAATTATGCAAAAAGGTGTGAACAGTTACTTATATTAAGTGGCAAGTATGGCAAGAAGATGAGTTGAAACAACGATTTTGATGTTAGCTTTACTTACTGATAGGTGAAGCTGATTATTAGTGGTTAAAAAAAGAGCTTTATCAATTAATTAGGGTAGGATAAAGCCCCTGAGAAAAATGGTTAAAAATCATTCAATTTGCTGGTTAGTACATTTATGCTTAAAAAAGGCTCTTAGGTAATAGTCAAGACTCACAAAGCGGCCACCGCCATAAAAGAATAGAGCCAGTAGCATAATAAAGTAAGTTGCTGCAAACTCGATCCCATTTTTTAATATAGTGACAGAACCGGTTGATGTAATCCATTCATAATTACTATGTTCTTTAAGGATGGTTTTTGCTTTAGATTTGCGAGTATTGGCCTCTTCAATTAAATCGGTGCGCCACTCCCAAGGTACGGTTAATTTATTTTCCGGCAGAGCATGCCAACCATTTGGCCAATGAACGCTGCTAGTTGCTGCTACGATCATGGTTATCATAAGAGGAATACTTGTTAATCGAGTGAGTAACCCAAAGAGTAATAACCAGCCGCCTAAAAACTCAGACCATCCAGCGAGGAAAGCAAGCAAGTCGGGAAAGGGTAAGCCTAATCCCCAATCAGGATTGCCAAACCACGAAACAACACTAGAATCAGCTAAAAAGCGTTCAGAAAATCCAACATTATCAGCGCCTAAATTTAACTTGCTATAACCAGCTTTGATAAATATTGGCGCCAAAAATAACCTGAGCAAAAGTAACGGTATGCCATTGAGCTTTTTAATGTAATCAAAAAATCCATGGTAAATACTACAAGCAGCTGAAGCAAGTTGTGTCATTTTTTTCTCTTTATAGTTATATTCTTTGCAAAGACGAGTAAGTAGAAATAATGTTACAGCGAGCCTAACTCAGATCAATAGTTTGTCATATCAATTTCTCCATACCACTGCTGCATGGCTAATTGATCCAATAAAGAAAGTTCGCTTTTGGCGGAAATTTGTTTATAGGTATTATCCTTTAATTGAATTTTTTGTGGATAATTCATAATTGAAAACTCATCATAAATAGTCGAATAAACCAGTTTTTTATCAAGTAACGAATTAAGCTCAACACATTTTTGATGAGCTTCATCCAGCGTATAACCAATTTTTTGTATTCTTGGAATACAATCTTTTATTTGTTGAGTGATCGCTTTTTGACCAAAGGGCCAGTTCGGATTTCGATATTCATGCTCAAACCCTAGAGCATGACCAAACTCATGTAGAATTAATCGGCGTTTCGCTTTTTCTACAAGATCGGGTTGATTAAGTTCGTTCAGTAACATGGTCGGATCTTTTGACGAGTAATCACCATGGTTACCTAATTTTGATCCATCGTGAGAAGAAAAACTAATCCGAATGTGACTCTGTTTAAGTCCTTTTTCGAAACCATCAAAAAATTTAAATTTTAGGTTAGTTTCCTTTAACCATAATGGTGCATATTGTTTTACCGAAGTTTTTTGAGCATTGGTGCCATCAAGAAAAACAACATGTAATAACATACCTTTAGGCCACATCTTGTTTTTAACAAGAACGGCGGCTTGAGCAGAGTGGCTGAGCAATAGAATAAAAACTAATAGATAAAGGTAAAAATGCAATGAAGAGCATCGGCTCAAAGTGATGGCAGGCATAAAATTAAATAGCTTTTTTGCCAATAACCTATTTGAATTATAAAAAGTCATGCAAGCGACTCGTTATTCTTATAAAATAAGCAACTATTCTATTGCATTGGTATGACTATGAAAACACCCATTATTGCTCCTTCTATTTTATCGGCTGATTTTGCTCGTTTGGGCGAAGAAGTTGAAAGTGTATTAGCTGCTGGTGCTGATTGGGTTCATTTTGATGTGATGGATAATCACTATGTACCTAATTTGACCATTGGGCCTATGGTTTGTGAAGCCTTAAGAAAGTATGGGATCAAGGCAGCAATTGATGTGCATTTAATGGTTAAACCAGTCGACCGTATTATTAACGATTTTGTGCAAGCGGGTGCTAGTATGATTACCTTTCATCCCGAAGCGAGTGAACATATCGACAGAAGTCTGCAACTGATTAAAGATAATGGATGTCAAGCTGGCTTAGTTTTAAATCCTGCTACGCCTACTCACTGTCTTGAACACGTTATAGATAGACTTGATATGATTTTATTGATGTCAGTTAACCCTGGATTTGGTGGTCAGTCATTTATTCCTCAAACTTTAAACAAGTTACGCCAAGTGAGGCAGCTGATTGACGATAGTGGTTATGATATTCGATTAGAAATTGATGGTGGCGTAAAAATAGATAACATTGGTGAAATTGCAGCAGCAGGCGCCGATACTTTTGTAGCGGGTTCCGCAATTTTTAACTCAGATGATTATCAGGCAACGATTAAACAAATGCGCCAGAATATTGAGCAAGCAACTCGTTCTTAAATTCTAAGTTTAAGTCTAAGTCTTATGTCTTTAGTAAAAACTTCCAACACAATTTTTATGTTGGATAATTATGATTCATTTACCTACAACCTTGTTCATTATTTAGAAAAGCTTGATTTAAATGTTGTCGTTAAACGTAATGATCAAGTGGTGCTAAATGACATTGAAAAAATTAATCCATCACATATTATTATTTCACCTGGGCCATGCGATCCCAATCGGTCTGGTTTAACCTTAGATGTCATTAAACATTTCAAAAATAAATTACCTATTCTTGGGGTTTGTTTAGGGCACCAAGCAATTGCTCAAGTTTTTGGAGGTAATATTATCCGTGCAAAACAAGTTGTTCATGGTAAGACATCAAAAATTTATCATAATAACCAAGGCGTTTTTAATAATCTGTCACAAGGCTTTGATGCTACTCGTTACCATTCGTTGGTTATTGAAGAAAAATCTTTGCCAGATTGTTTAACAATAACTGCTTGGACTTGTGATGCTGAAGGAGAAACTGATGAAATTATGGGGATTAAACATAAAACGTTGCCAATTGAAGGCATGCAGTTTCACCCGGAATCAGTTTTATCCGAATATGGTTTGGATATTTTAAAAGGGTTTTGTAAAAATAATTAATTTTGATAGATTGTTTCTAAATTTTTAGAAGAGAAAATTGAAGCTGGTGATATGACAGTTTCATCGAGAGGTATTTTTGTTCCATATCGTTCTTTTATTTTGTTTTTTATTACTTCGTTAGTTAGATCAAAACTTGCCATTTTTTCTAGTTCACCGACTTCTATACCAGCACCATTCTTAAATATTTTCCATACAAGCTCCGAGCAGTATATGCGGTTATTTGTCCATTCAAAATAAAGATCATAGTTTTTTCCAAGCATTTTTTTCCCAATGGTATGCATCTTTAGTAAAGTATCTGATGTAAGAATATCATTAGCATTTTTTAATCGCTTAACAACGAAATGATTATCTTTTCCCCGTTCAGTCCACTTTTTTAGAGGAGTGTATTTCACTGGCTGCACGGCTTCTAAGACAAATGGAGAGCCATTCTGAATAAAAACGATTCCTACGTGGCTATAAACAGATTTTGTCGCTAATTGAATGGCTAAGCTTTGTGTTGATTTAGAGGTGTGAAAAATTATATCACCATTTTTAGGAATATATTGAGAAGAGCTTTCACATGAAAAACATGATAATAAAAATACTATAGAAAGAAGTTTGGCAATCAAAATAGCACCTAAATTTAATGGTATTTAAAATACTTAGTCAGCGAGTTATGCTAAAAGGTTCAATAATAATGGTTAGGCTTGGAATTAGTTAAAATTTTTTCAAAATTCACAATGTTGTCTATACATTCTTGTGTTCTAGTATGCAGTAAAAAGTGTCCACCTTTGATACTATTAAGGGTAAAGTTGCTAAAGTGTTTTTTAAACCAGTTAGCAGAATGTTTAGGAACCACTTTATCTTCACTGCCTTGAATATATAAACAGGGTATTGACCAGTGGTTGTCTATATCTTTCATGGGGTCACTGATAATAATACGTAAGCGATGGGCAAGTGTTTTTGGGTCAACACTTTTTGAGGTGGTTTGAGCCAGTTCAACTTGCTCTTGAGTAGCATCAGAGCTAATAGCAAATTGTTTTAATATAAAATTGGGAAGAGATGCCCAAGGAAAATACTCTATAGGTAGTTTTTCCAGTAGTTTTAATAATCGTGGTTTTGGTGGCTGGGCGAAAGCGACTAAAAAAATCATACCCTTTAGCGTTAAAAAATTTCGTTTAAGTATTTCAAGACAAACTAATCCGCCGAATGATTCACCAATTAGAACGTAATTCTTTTTATCAATAAGCTTATCTTCAATCATTTTGGCTAATTGACTTAGTGAGTTATTTTTTATGCTTTGTGGGTAGGTAATTACTTCTAGTCTTTCTGGGTAAGGAAATTGTTTCACAAAAGGTTGAGCAAGAATGCCTGTGCCATCAAGGCCTGGGAGTAAAATAAAGTTTAGTTGTTCTGTATCAGCTTTCAAATTTTTTTGTCAGGTCTTATGCTAAAAACTCAATCCTTGCTTTTGAATTGGTAAACACAATTAATCACTGAACCAACAGAAACAATAATAGCGCCAACAATAAAGAGTTGTTGTAGTCGGATTGGTTTGAGCAATGATGGCCAATAGAAGAAAATAGCTAGCGCGGTAATGAGGAGTAAGAAGCCAATGGCATAATAATATTTGGCTAGACTAGGAATTTTTTTAAAGGTTAGTTTAATCATTACTCTTTATACTCGCCTAAAGAAAATTTTTGTCCACTTGAACGAATAGTTAAGTGGTTTTTATCATGTTGATGAATCAACTCCGCTTCAGCAATCAGTCGGTAGTAGCATTGACGACTAAAACTAGCATATAAGTTTTGTCTTATATGAATAATGGGTAAAAGTTGTTGGTTATATTTGCTGAATTTAATTTGTGATTTATCGGTTAGTTGAATTTTATTTTCAAGATTGTCATTAAACTCATAAATACAGTGACCACCTGTTTTAATGATCTGGTGATCTACAATAACAAAGGGCATCCATTCGACTTGAATACCCAGTTTTTCAACAGGAGTTACCAAAAAATAATTATCTTTAAGGTCATCGTTTTGCTCTTTTTTGATAACACGGGAGAATAATAACTTTATTTTATAGTGAGTTAATGGCGTGCCTTCGTATAGCCAGGTGCCATCGGCTTTAATAACAAGGTCCAACTTACCACAATAATCAGGATCCCACTGTTCAACCGGTGGTAGAGGGTTATCACCTATTGCTTTAATTAATGTTTCGGCAGCTGGCATAACAGTTTTACTCTGCAGGTTTACTTAACTAGTGACCTTTGCGGATCCAATAACGATAAGGTGGCTCTTCAGTTTCACTAGCTAATAATTGATGATCCATATGTTCACAAAAACTAATAATGTCACGTTTAGTTGAGGGATCATCAGCAATGATTAAAAGCACTTCATCAATTTGCATAGTGCGAATTGATTGACGAATCATCATTACTGGTTCAGGGCAACGTAAACCTTCAGCTTCTAATGTGAGATCAACTGATATATCAGTCATAGATTAGTTTTTTTGAGCAGTTGAAGATTTTGTCATTAACAATAATTCTGGCGCAATATTCTTTGTGGGGATAGTGTTGCCAATGTATTCTTCAATAGCGGGTAAATTAAAAGCATTATCTTCACCCGCAAATGAAATAGCATCGCCTTCTGCGCCAGCTCGAGCCGTACGACCAATTCGGTGAACATAATCTTCGGGATCGTCTGGTAAGTCATAATTAAACACATGTGTGACGCCATTAATATGCAAACCTCTAGCGGCAACATCCGTTGCAATTAGAACATCAATTTTTCCTTGTTTTAAATCCTCGAGTAATCGAATCCGCTTTTTTTGTTGGACATCACCGGTTAATAATCCCACTTTCAAATTTTGTTTTTGTAACGTTAACCAAACTTTCTCAGCCTGACGGCGAGTATTAACAAAGATAATCGCTTTTTGTGGTGAGAGTTGTTTAATTAAGCCGATAAGTAAAGGTAACTTCTCATGATTAGCCGGGTAATATAAACACTGACGAACTTTGTCAGCGGTGACTTGCTCCGCTTCAATATGAATATGTTGTGGAGAGTTCATGTGCTCATAAGCAAGCTCTTTAACTCGATGAGATAAAGTTGCCGAAAATAACATGCTCAGTCGATCTTGAGGTTTAGGCATTTTACGAAATAAATAACGAATATCATTAATAAAGCCTAAATCAAACATACGATCTGCTTCATCAAGTACCACGCAATCTAAAGCATAGAAATTGTAAACACCTTGTTTAAAGTAGTCGATTAGCCGTCCTGTGGTACCAATTAAAATATCACAACCAGACTCAATTGAACGACGCTGTTTTTCGTAATCGGTTCCACCAAAAGCCACACAAATTTTAAGGTCAACAAATTGAGCTAATTTTTTGGCATCCTCATAGATTTGAATCACTAGTTCGCGGGTTGGGGCAAGAATAAAAGCTCTTGGTTCATTGGGTTGACGATTTTCTGTTTCAGGTAAAGCTAATAATTCGTTTAATATCGCAAGCAAAAAAGCATTAGTTTTGCCTGTGCCAGTCTGTGCCTGCCCGGCAACATCCTGAGAATTTAACAACAAAGGTAGGCACTCAGCTTGAATTGGTGTTGCAAACTGGTAACCGAGTTGTTCTAAAGCTTTTAAAAGGTCTGGGTGTAACTCCATATTTTTAAAAGGTATTTCTGATAAATGAGAGACCATAAATATAAATAAACACTATAAAGTTAATAATTTTTTACTCTCCCAGGTTGCAACTTGAACCAACTGATCGCAAAATAGGGAGGGTTGATAAATCAAATAAGACCCACATAATAGCACTCTTAACCAAGCGAATAGAAGATTTCTTAGGAGAATACAATTCATGAGCGATAGTATTGTTCAATTAACTGACGATAATTTTGAAGGTGAAGTTTTAAAATCTGAATTGCCAGTTTTAGTCGATTTTTGGGCCCAATGGTGTGGTCCTTGTAAAATGATTGCGCCAATCCTTGATGAACTAGCGACTGAATATGCTGGTAAAGTTAAGATTGGTAAGTTAAATATAGATGAAAACCAGGCCACGGCTCCTCAATACGGCGTTAGAGGTATCCCAACTTTAATTTTAGTTAAAGATGGCGCAGTGCAAGCTCAGCAAGTTGGTGCTGTAAGTAAATCTCAACTTTCGGCTTTCCTCGATAGTAATATTTAAGCTCTATACTTGGTTAAATTAATTTAATCGGAAAATAAGCAAAAAGCTGATTGTTTTGTTTATTTTTCTGATTTAATTAATCAAAAAGCTAAAAAATTGGACAATTTACAATTTTAATGCTAATTTCTAACTCAATAGGTCATTTCAATGATTGCCTGGTATAGAAATCGGCATTAATATTAGAAAAATATAAATGTAAAAAGATATAAGTGTTGCTGACACAATAAAGGCTGACATCCACTGTACAAGTTTAAAAAAATCAAATTAGCGAAATCAAAAACATTAACTTAACTCTAACTCAACGTAGTATTCCTCTTATATAGAAGATATAGGCTTAAATTTAATTCACATACTTCCCAACCTTTTGGTATTTTTAAAGCCATGTTTAGGCTTTTTTGATTGGGTTTAGTGAGCGCTATAAATATAAGCGAGAGTTTATTTTTTTCAAACAAATAGGATTTAATTTAGCGAATATCAATTTTGATGTTAAAAAAATTATATTCATTTTTTCGATCATTCCATTCCAACTAAAGTACTCTTATGAATCTAACCGAAGTTAAGCAACTTTCCGCTACTAAATTAAGTGATATGGCCAAACAGGCTGGTCTTGATGATGCAGCACGTATGCGAAAACAAGATATTGTTTTTGCTTTATTAAAAAATCATGCTAAAAGTGGTGAAGATATTTTCGGCGATGGTGTTTTAGAAATTTTGCCTGATGGCTTTGGTTTTCTAAGAAATGCAGGTTCTTCTTATTTAGCAGGCCCTGATGATATTTATGTATCACCGAGTCAAATCAGACGCTTTAGCTTGCGTACTGGTGATACTATTTCTGGCAAAATTCGCCCGCCTAAACATGGCGAAAGATATTTTGCTTTACTGAAGATTAATGAAATTAATTTTGATAGCCCTGAAAACGCTAGAAATAAAATTCTTTTTGAAAATTTAACGCCTTTGCATCCTGATGAAAGGATGATTATGCAGCGAGGTAATGGTTCTAGTGAAGACATTACTGCTCGAGTTATTGATTTAGCTTCGCCAATTGGTAAAGGTCAAAGGGCTCTAGTGGTTTCACCGCCTAAGGCTGGTAAAACGATGATGATGCAAAATATCGCTCAGTCGATTGCTGCTAATCATCCAGAATGTGTTTTGATTGTTTTATTGATTGATGAACGTCCTGAAGAAGTGACTGAAATGCAACGTTCGGTTCGTGGAGAAGTAGTTGCTTCGACTTTTGATGAACCAGCTAGTCGTCATGTTCAAGTAGCTGAAATGGTTATTGAAAAAGCAAAACGATTAGTTGAGCATAAAAAAGATGTAATTATTTTACTCGATTCAATTACTCGTCTAGCAAGAGCTTATAACACAGTGATTCCATCATCCGGTAAAGTCCTAACTGGTGGTGTTGATGCAAATGCATTACAGCGCCCTAAACGTTTCTTTGGTGCAGCCCGTAATATTGAAGAAGGTGGAAGCTTAACGATTATTGCAACAGCATTGGTTGATACAGGCTCAAAAATGGATGAAGTCATATACGAAGAGTTTAAAGGCACGGGTAATATGGAATTACATTTAGATCGTAAAATTGCTGAAAAACGTGTTTTCCCAGCGATTAATTTTAATCGCTCAGGTACTCGTAAAGAAGACTTATTAACAACACCCGAAGAATTACAAAAAATGTGGATCTTGCGTAAGATCATTCATCCCATGCAAGAAATTGAAGCTATGGAGTTTTTGGTTGATAAGCTGGCTTTAACAAAAACCAATGACGACTTTTTTAATTCGATGAAACGTAATTAAAAAACGGTGATTTTTTCGCAGTCAATTAAGTATCCAGATTTAAGGGCTTTTTTAGACTATCTTGAAAAGCAAGGCGATTTAAAGCGAATTACTTTTTCGGTTGATCCAAAACTCGAAATGACGGAAATTGCCGACCGAGTTTTGCGACAAGACGGTCCCGCTCTTTTATTTGAAAATCCTAAAGGTTACCAAACGCCAGTACTCGCTAATTTATTTGGCTCTACAAGACGAGTTGCTGCAGCTATGGGTTGTGATAGTGTTGATGGCTTGCGAGAAGTTGGTAAGTTGCTGGCTTTTTTAAAAGAGCCTGAACCGCCTGAAGGACTTAAAGATGCTTGGGACAAAGCTCCCCTATTCAAGCAAATACTAAATATGAGTGCTAAATTGGTGAGTAAGCCAGCTTGCCAAGAAGTTGTTATTGAAAAAGATCAAATTGATTTAAATACACTACCCATTCAAACCTGTTGGCCAGGCGATATTGGACCATTGATTACTTGGGGATTAGTGATTACTAAAGGTCCTCAACAGTCTCGACAAAACTTGGGTATTTATCGCCAACAAGTGATTGGTAAAAATAAATTGATTATGCGTTGGTTATCCCATCGTGGTGGCGCGCTCGATTTTAAAGCCTGGCAAGAAGAGTTTCCGGGAAAACCTTTTCCAATTAGCGTAGCTCTGGGTGCAGACCCTGCAACGACCTTAGCGGCAGTCACGCCAATTCCCGATCCTTTATCTGAGTACGCCTTTGCGGGATTATTGCGTGGTGAAAAAACCAAGGTCAGCGAATGTTTGACTAATGAATTACAAGTGCCAGCTAATGCTGAATTTATTTTGGAAGGATTTATTTATCCAGATGAGCTAGCTGATGAAGGGCCATTTGGCGATCATACTGGCTACTATAATGAAGTTGAAAAATTTCCAGTGTTTACTATTGAAAAAATAACCCATCGAAAGAATCCAATATATCATTCAACTTATACTGGCCGCCCACCAGATGAACCGGCTGTTTTAGGCGTTGCGCTGAATGAAGTATTTATTCCACTATTGCAAAAACAATATCCTGAAATTGTTGATTTTTATTTGCCACCCGAAGGTTGTTCTTATCGCTTAGCTGTCGTGACGATTAAAAAACAATATCCAGGTCATGCGAAAAGAGTCATGATGGGTGTGTGGGGATTTTTAAGACAATTTATGTATACAAAGTTTGTGATTGTTACCGATGATGATGTTAACGCTCGTGATTGGAATGATGTCGTTTGGGCAATGACCACTCGGGTTGATCCAGTGCGTGATACCTGTATGATTGAAAATACACCCATTGATTATTTGGATTTTGCATCACCTGTTTCGGGCTTAGGTTCTAAAATGGGTATTGATGCGACTAACAAATGGCCGGGTGAAACAAATCGAGAATGGGGCGCCCCTATCGCGATGGAAAAAAGTGTTAAACAAAGAATCGATGATATTTGGGAAGAATTAGATTTATGAGTACAAGTTTCACTCTTTTAGATGTTAAAAATTTAAGTGAAGACGTTTTTTGTGTTCGCCTGCAGCCTAAAGATAAACCGTTTGAGTTTAAAGCGGGGCAATATATTTTTTTGCTGATGTCAGATGATAAAAGAATTCCTTTATCGATTGCTAGTCCACCTGAGCAAACTGATTTTATTGAATTACATATTCGTTCGGTTCCGGGTAATACTTTTACCGCAGATATGCTTAACTTTTTACAAACTGAAGCAACTATTGAAATTGATGGCCCATCAGGTCAGTGTTGTTTAAAAAACAATAATAATACATTCATTGCGATTGCTGGCGGCACGGGCTTTTCACCCATTAAGAGTTTAATTGAAAGTGCTTTAAAACAAAAAACATCGCGTAAACTTTTGCTTTATGTTGGGGCACAAAAATCAGCTGATCTTTATCAAACACCACTCGTTGAATCTTGGCAAACCAATGGTTGCGACTTTACTTACATTCCGGTTATTAATGCACAAGAAGAAAGCTGGACAGGCTCAATTGGTTTTCCGCATCAAATTGCTTTAGCTAGCCTTGATTCTTATGACGATTGTGATTTTTATGTTAGTGGCTCAGAAGCCATGGTGTTAAACGTTTATCAAGCGCTCGTTAATGTTGGTGTTGAGAAACACAATATTCTTTCAGACATTATTGATATTAAACGCCAAATGGGTGAATTGGAATAATTAGGTTTGTTTCACCCGTCATCCCGTGCTTGACACGGGATCTATTGTTTTATAAATAAAATTCAATTTAATTGAGGTACGCTTTATCTATCAGCACAAGCTTACACGGCTTTCTATTTTGTCATGTGACTAAACTTGTTAGAGTGGGTTTTTCTTTACCATTACATTGTTTTCGATTTTACAACCACGAATTTCTTCTAAGCGTATTTTTTCAACCTGAAAGCCATGATTTATATAAAGTGGTTTAGCTGTATGACTTACATAAGAATATAATTTAGGCATACATTCACCCTCTTTCAATATGTTTTTCATTAAGGCTATACCTGCGCCTCTTCTTTGATACTTTCCATGAACAAAAAAATGGTCAATTAAACCATCCGATTGTAAATCTGCGTAGCCAATTACTTTATTGTCTAACAATGCAATAAATGGTTTGATTTTGTCCATCTTTTCTTGAAACAGATTCATGTCAAAATTTTCGGGTGCCCATGCTTGAACCTGCTCTTCAGAATAATCTTTTATGCAGACCATTCGAATAGAGGTAAAATAAACTTGCCACAATTCACCGACCATTTTGGCGTTGTATTTCTCTATAGAAACCATACTCCCCACTTGAGATTCTAACGCTGGCATAACCGGCAAATAAAAGCACAGTGTAGCATAGCGAAACGACGCTTTTATTTGTCCGTGTTGATGCACTTGTTAGCTTTTTTTGATACAATTTTAGAAGTTATACACATAAAATAAAGTCATAGGTTATTGATTATGAAAGAATTTAAATTTATTGACCTGTTTGCAGGGATTGGTGGATTCCACCAAGCAGCGAAAACATCTGGAGGAGAGTGTGTATTTGCCAGTGAAATTGATCTAGAGGCCTCTAAAGCTTATGAGGCAAACTATGGAATGAAACCACAAGGGGATATTACTAGAGTTAATATTAATAATATCCCCAAGCATGACTTATTATGTGCTGGCTTTCCTTGTCAACCATTTAGTATTATCGGCAATAAAAATGGTTTTGATGACATCCGAGGAACTTTGTTCTTTGAGATAGCAAAAATACTCAAGAATAAAAAACCACCTATGATTGTTCTTGAGAATGTCAAGCAATTAGCCACTCATGATAGCAAAAGAACCCTGACAAAAATTATAGAAACATTAAATGAGCAGGGTTATAAGACCGATTGGAAGATACTTAATGCTCTTGATTATGGGTTACCACAAAAGAGAGAGAGAATATTAATAGTTGGTTTTCTTAATCATAATATTGAATTTCATTGGCCTAAGAAAAAACCTAAATATAAGCCCCTTTCCGAAATTCTTGAAAGCAATGTAGATGACAAGCACTATGCAAGTGAAAGAATTTACAATAAAAGACAGGCAAAACATACTAGCGACCATTCCCCTGGTATTTGGCACGAGAACAAAAGCGGTAATGTTTCAAGTTACCCCTTTTCTTGCGCATTAAGAGCTGGTGCTTCATACAACTACTTGCTTGTAAATGGCGAAAGACGATTAACACCAAGGGAAATGTTA
>CAYPMT010000009.1:12435-36214 GCA_964411875.1 uncultured Kangiellaceae bacterium | reverse complement strand
GCTAAGTCAGCTAACTTTTTAATCGCTTCTTCTAAATCGATTGCTGGATCACAAGCACAATTAATTCGAATACAGTTGTTAAATTTATCTGAAGCACTACTAATTTGGCCAGGAATCACCGCAATACCTAATTGAATAGCCTTTTCAAAAAAAGCATAGCCATTTATCTTATTAGGTAAACCCACCCATAAAATACAGCCACCACCCGGATAAGAAATTCGTGTACCCTCAGGAAAATAAATTTCTATTAACTGTTGAAACCGGTGCATTTGCTGGGCTAACAAATTGACCATTTGTTTTATATGACGATCATAGCGCCCTGTTTTCACAAATTCAGCAATGACAATTTGTGCAAAATTCGAAACACTCAGATTACTAAATGTTCTAAAATAGGATACTTCTTTATAAAAAGCGCCTGGAACAATCCAACCTATTCGAAAACCCGAAGCTATCGTTTTTGAAGCTGATGAGCAGTATAAAACTAAACCTTTTTCATCAAATGCTTTGCACGGTTTAGTACGTGAACCATCAAAGGATAGTTCGGTTAACATATCATCCTCAATTAAAGGAGTATTTTTTTCTGATAAAAGCTCAACTAAAAGCTGACGGTTTTTTTCTGGCATGTGTGAGCCGAGGGGATTACTAAAACTTGGAACAATAGCAACGGCTTTAATATCCCATTGCTCAAGAGCTAATTCTAAAGCTTCAAGGCTTATTCCATCCTTTGGATGACAGGGTATTTCTAATGCTTTATACCCCAAAGATTCAAGCACTTGGTATAAACCAACAAAACTAGGCGATTCTATTGCTATTGTATCGCCTGGCTTTGCAACAGCTCGTAAACAAATTGATAAAGCTTCAAGACAACCATTGGTTACAATAATATCATCCGCACTTAAACGGCATCCCGATTTTGATAGGCGCTCAGCTAATATTTGTCTCAATGGAAAATAGCCCGAAGAAACATGGGCTTCTAAAATATCTGGCATATGCTGGCGAACAACTCGACTAGCCACTTTTTGCAAATGTGTTTCAGCGCTATAAGATTGATGAGGGTAAGCAATCCCTAAATTAACGATTCCCTTCTCTTCACATTGATGAAAAATTCGATTAGCCATTTCATGAATTTTAACTGACTTAGGAACTGAGCTAACTCTAGGAGGCTGATAACTATTTTCTGACTTTACAGTTACTCTAACATAAAAACCTGATTTTGGTTTTGACTCAATTAAACCGGCCATTTCCAACTCATCTAAAGCACGTTGTATACTTGAAATACTCACTTTCCTTTGAGTCGCTAAAGAGCGTATCGATGGTATTTTACTGCCAGGAGGGAAAATACCTTGATTAATTTGCTGCTTTAAGTCATCAGCTATAACTTGATAAAGCTTAGTTTTAGGCAAGTTTCAAATTCCTATTATTAAAAAACAACACAGATTAATTAAAAATATCTAAAAAACAGTACACAAACACTAACTGTACTCCAAAAACTTAATTTTTTCTATATCTGTATCTATTTTTTATCTGTTGATATGATGGTTCTATTATCCTTAAAGCCAGATGGACTAATGGTTATGACAGCTAAAACTGCACTCAAGACAGATAACAAAAAAGCCTATGTTTCAAAACCTGTCGATAAATTTGGCTATGTGAACTATACCCAAGAAGAAAATAAAACTTGGGAAGAATTATATAATCGTCAAATAAAAATCATTCAAAATAGAGCCTGTAATGAGTTTATTCAAGGACTCGAATCATTGGCTATTAGCTCATCTCAAATACCTCAACTTCCTGAAATCAATAAAAAGCTAAAACAAGTTACAGGTTGGCAAGTGACGGCTGTTCCAGCATTAATCGGCTTTAAAGAATTCTTTCAACTCTTAGCCAATCGCCAATTCCCAGCAGCAACTTTCATTCGTCGTCCAGAAGATCTGGATTACCTGCAAGAACCAGACATTTTTCATGAAATTTTTGGCCATTGTCCACTTTTAACTAACCAGGCTTACGCCGACTTCTCTCAACACTATGGTCAATTAGGTTTACAAGCTAATAAAACCGATCGAGTCATGTTGGCGAGACTTTATTGGTTTACTATTGAGTTTGGTTTATTAAAAACATCACAAGGCTTAAGAGTTTATGGCGGTGGTATTTTGTCATCGAAAGAAGAAACAATTTATTCATTGGAAAGCAAAGTTCCTAATCGCTATCCACTCGATGTCCTTGAAATTTTTCGCACACCTTATCGTATTGATGAGTTGCAAAAAAATTATTTTATCATTGAGGAACTATCGGACTTGCAAGGTTTAATTCAAATGGATTTAATTGATATGATTGAACAGGCTCGTGCCATGGGCATGAAACCATCTGACCATGATATACCACCAGCTTGCTAAAATAAAACGAGTATAAACATCAAATGATTGGAGAAGAATATGTCAGAGCTTAAATCACAGCAATGCGAAGCATGTCGAGCAGATGCCCCTCAAGTAAGTGATGAAGAATTAGCTGAGTTGATTAAACAAATTCCTGACTGGACGCCCATTTCAGTCAACAATATTTTGCAATTAGAAAGAGTTTATAAGTTTAAAAATTTTAAACAAGCCATTGCATTTACAAATCTAGTCGGTGATATGGCCGAAAAAGAAGGCCATCACCCAGGGTTACTCACTGAATGGGGCAAAGTCACTGTTACTTGGTGGTCTCATAGTATTAAAGGCTTACATCGTAATGACTTTATTTGTGCGGCAAAAACTGACGATATTTATTTGGCTGCATCTGGCCAATAACGATCAGCGTATACCTTTTAGCAAAACAAGCCAGCGCCATAGTCTGAGCACATCAGCTAAAGCCGCAGCAACATAAGTTAATGCGCAAGCTTTTAAAATTTGACGAATTGCCGGTAAATATTCTGCCGGCACATAATCGTTTAAAATTGGCAAGGCTTTATTAAAACTAGCATCCCACTCTTCAGGTAAAATAGCCAAATAAGCTAAAACCGAAAGTAATAATGTTAACAAACCAACGGCTCCGGTTAACAAGGCAAGGTGGGGAATTCGAAACACTAAACCAATAATGGGTAAGGCCAGCAAAAAATAAGCACCTATTTTTTGCAATAAATGTGCTTTCCCCAAATAACGACGGCGCAACAAACTAACCGGCTCATGACGATTGAATTGGATGGCATGTCCAACCTCATGAGCCGCTACAGCAACAGCTGTTAATGATTTTTGATTGAGGTACTCTGGACTTAACCTAACAACATTCGCTTGAGGATCATAGTGGTCACCACCAGGCTTACTCTCCTCTAACTTAACCTGAGTTAATTCAAACCTATCTAATAAATGGCGAGCAAGCTCACCTCCTGTCCCTGGCATTTGCTGTAAAGGCTGTGCATATTTTTTTAATACATGCCTAACCCATAGTTGGGGCCCTAAAATAATAACTAAAAATAAAATTCCAATAACAATATAAATCATTAAAAAACCAATAATAACAAAAGTTTAGCCATACAAATTAATCACTTGTTTGAAAAACAGACGCCTGTATAATGGGAATTTAACATCTAAGGACTCAGTAAGCCAGAATGGCAACTAACGCTAACTATGAACGTAGTTGAATTCATTAAACAAAAAAAAGCTAAGCTCCAACGCAATAATGCCGAGTTTATCGCCCGCATTGAGCCTCAGTTTAAAAATCTTTCCGATTTACTCAGTAAGACCATTACTAACACGCTCAATAATCCATGGATCTCAAAATTTAATCCTTTTGACGATGATGATGTTGATAAACCTGCTATTTTAATTCCTGAAGCAGCAGAAATGTATCAGAAACTACAGCAACAGATTGGCCAAGAAACTTTTGTTGGTGAATGGTTTAGCGTTGACCAAAACTGCATTAATCAATTTGCTACAGTAACCGGTGATAACCAGTGGATCCATACCGATCCTGAAAGAGCCGCGAAAGAGTCACCCTTTAAAACCACTATAGCTCATGGTTTTTTAACATTAGCTTTAGTGCCCAAATTAACGGAATCAAAAGATGGCAGTAACAATCCTTACCCCGAAGCAAAAATGATTGTTAACTATGGTCTTAACCAAGTACGCTTTCCTTTTCCAGTAAAAGCCAACTCAAGGGTCAGAGCAAGAATAAAACTTATCGATCTAGTTCCTATGAGAAAAAGTATCGAGCTAGTTAATGAAGTGAGCATTGAAGTAGAAAATAGTAAGCGCCTCGCTTGCGTAGCAGAAACTGTACTTAGGCTTTATTTTTAAACTGTTAGTCTCAATAGACTATTCTATTTATTACAGATATAAAAACTATCACATTTAAGGATCTAGCTAATATGTTTAAAAAAATTTTTAAACGAAGTGGTGACAATAACCAACCTTCTACCACGCCGCAACCAGAAACAGCTAGTCAAACGTTAGATACTGAAAAAATTAAAGCTATTATCGCTGAACTAAATGGCGCTGATGAACTATTTAAGGAAGCTGGATTTGTGATGCAGCGCTTAGAAATTGCCATTGGACTGGTTTCAATAATCACACCCTGCTTCACACAAACTCATTTAACCTCTAGCGAACAAGAAAAACAACTATTACAACAAGCCGGTAATAAAAATATCACCGGTTTTGTTTTATTATCTTTATTTAAATCAAGCCGTATGAAGTCACTTATGGATGAAACACCGATGGAATTTCATAGCATTGAAATTGATATTACTACGAGCCCATTAGTTAAAACAATTTTCAAACGCAATGACTTGGCCGATTATGACGAGTCAGAAGTTCAACATTAACTCTACAAAAACTACCAAACTAGTGATTTTGTTTTTGCAATAATGCCACCTAAAACATCTTGGTCAAATTGCTTAAACAGTTTTTTAATTCGATACTTTTTTAGCACTTTTGATAAAAGTTTTGATAGTTCAATATGATTTTGTTCTAAAGCTAACTCATAAAGCTCTACCCAAATCGGATAGATCAAATCATTCTTCATATACATAGACATTAGTAGCTTAGAATGTTTTGATGGAACTAACGGTTCTAAAGCTTTTGTTGTTGCACCATATAAACAAAGCGCCGTTCTAGTTCTTAAACATTTTTCACAAATGCCACAGTTGTATTCAGAAAAAACATTACAAACTCTTATAATATCCAAACCAATACCAGTATCAATAATTTTTTTAGTCTTGAGGGTTCGTCTTTCAAGATCATCATGAATCACTTGGGTATATTCAGTCGAGGCTAAAGGATCAACTAAAATATGACTACCATCTAAACGTAAGTCATCAAAACTTGTGCTCGAGGGTACTATCAGTTTTGAAAAGCCAAGCCACAAAGCAGTACTAATAAGATTAAGTCCCCAGCACTCAGACTTCATATAGGGTAAAAGTAGTTTTTCTTTAACGTTTGTTTCAATAATAACAACTTCTTTACCCTCAGACTTAGCAAAATCTTCAATGACTTGTTTAGTTCTTTGCCATCGCGGCTCCTCTCTTTCAAGCGGAATATCCAGACCTCGACAAATAACCAAATGAGTAATTTTTTCTTTATGTAAAATATAACTATAAAGACTATCGATACCGCCACTAAAAAAACAACCTACGAGTTGATTGTCTGTAGCCTGAACACATTCATTATTTACATTAATGTTTAATGGCTTTAACCCTTTTTTCCAACCAGAATAAATTTGTGATACTTGATTTAATCCCTCAACTAACTTTTTCGAAACAGGTTGTTCATCTTCAATAGATAAATCCCCCGTTAACTCCATAGAGGGAACAGCGGCTGCTAATAAAAAAGGGTCATAGGTTTTTCTAACGGGCAGGTCTGCATAACACCTATAAAAAATTCTTTCACCATTAACCATAGCTGATAATTCATGCTGTTCAGTTTCTTGGCTAACAAGATCAATAGCATTGATATTCATATTTCCTCCTTGTTATATAAATTTAGTTTTTTGTAATTAAAACTTTATAAAAATCTAATATCTATTAAGTCTAATATAACTTCAAGTACTCACTAACCTAGCTTTAAAGAAGCTACTTAATCAATAAAAATAAGCCTCATAATTCTGTCTTAAATTAAAGTGGTCAAAATATGTGCCCACTTTTTTAGCTTGTAAATTTTTAACCATCCACATCATCCATATCCGCTTGTCCAGAAAAACGACGACGGATATGAGACCAAGACATACCAATACCTAAAATAATTGCGCAAACAACTAATACAATATAAATGAAAGGCTGGCTTTGCATATTAAGCCAATTGAGATCAACTGCGAGCCAAACTAAACAACCAAAAAGAGCTACCGTTAAAATAATGCCTATAGGACCAAGCGAACGGAGTGTTGCTCTCAAAAATATAACCCACCCAATAAGTAAAACAACGCCAGCTAAAATTAATAATGGCAAGCTACCTTCACCAAGGTTAGTTGCCCAATGATAATAGGAATACCCCGAGGGGTTAAAGGTTGCAAATACCAACACTAATGCAAAACCAATACGTAAGAACAGCCCTTGAAATGAAAAATTATTAGCCATGATTTTTTATATTTATAAGGATGAATTTGGCCGAAGCATAGCACAAATTAACTTTAATTTTAAATGCTTGAAGTAATTGAGGAGCTGATAGCTCCTCAATTTTGAGATGAGTAGATAAAACGACTACTTTTTCTTACGGGCTGGAGGCAAGTCAGTACAGGTACCTTCAAAAGCTTCAGCCGAAAATGCTAATGATTCAGAAAGCGTCGGGTGAGCATGAACCGTTAACGCAATATCTTCTGCTTCACAGCCCATTTCAATCGCTAAGCAAGCTTCACCAATAATTTCACCAGCATTAACTCCTGCAACAGCGGCGCCAATAATACGGTTATTTGACTTATCATAAATGGTTTTAGCAAAACCTTCTGTACGACCAGCACCAATCGCTCGACCACTTGCCGCCCATGGGAAATTACCAACAGCATAGTCAATGCCTTTTTCTTTGGCTTCTTTTTCAGTTAAACCAACCCAAGCAAGTTCCGGGTCGGTATAAGCAACACTTGGGATACACTGTGGCTCAAACACATGTTTCTTGCCAGCAATGACTTCTGCAGCCACATGAGCTTCATGAGTCGCCTTATGCGCCAACATCGGCTGACCAACAATATCACCAATCGCATAAATATTCGGTATGTTAGTACGAAGTTGATTGTCAACGGCAATAAAACCCCGCTCATCAACATTAACACCAGCTTTGCCAGCATCCAGCAGATCACCATTGGGTCGACGTCCAACTGCTGATAAAATTTTATCATAGCGTTGAGGTTCTTTAGGGGCATTCTTACCTTCAAAAGTCACCCACAAACCATCTTTTTTAGCTTCAACTTTTGTAACGCTTGTTTCTAGCATAATCGATTCATATTGCTTGGTGACATAACGATGTAAAACTTTAGCAACATCTTTATCTGCTGCCGGAATAAGCTGTTCAAACATTTCAACAATAGAAATTTTAGAACCTAAAGCACGATAAACTGTTGCCATTTCAAGGCCAATAATTCCACCACCAATGACCAAAATACTTTTAGGAATATTTTCCAGTTCTAGTGCTCCAGTCGAATCAATAATACGCTTATCATCTGGTAAAAAAGGTAGTTGAACAACGCGTGAACCTGCAGCGATAATACAATTTTCAAAATTAATCGTTTTAACTTTATCATTGCCTTCAATGGCTAGACTATTTGATGACGTAAATTTAGCAACACCTTGTACTACGTTAACCTTACGCATTTTCGCCATACCAGCTAAACCTTTGGTTAACTGACCAACGACACCTTCTTTGTAACCTCTTATCTTATCAATATCAATTTTAGGTTTACCAAAAGCAACGCCATGACTGGACATGCTAGCCGCTTCATCAATCACTTTTGCCGAATGCAAAAGCGCTTTTGATGGAATACAACCCACATTCAAACAAACACCACCTAGAGTCGAATATTTTTCAACTAAAACCACATCTAGCCCTAAATCAGCAGCTCTAAAAGCGGCAGTATAACCACCAGGTCCCGCACCAACCACTACGACTTGTGCCTGAATTGTATCACTCATAATATTTACCTTTAAAATTACAAACCCTTTTTAATATAATAGAACTTAATTTGATAACTTGCTTCATTTAAATACTCTCAGCTTAAAATATCTTGAGCAAAATCAAAGCTTAAAGCATCAAATGTTAACTTCATCCAGTCTGCCACTATTTTAATAAAACCCGTCTAATATCTTTTAACGTTTGTGCTAAATGAACAACAAAACGAGCCGCATCAGCACCATCAATCACTCGATGGTCATAAGATAATGACATAGGCAACATCAACCGAGGAGCAAACTCACTACCATTCCAAACTGGCTGCATTTTATTTCTCGATAGCCCAAGAATAGCAACATCTGGCCACTTTACTATTGGTGAAAATGCAGTGCCACCAATTCCACCTAAAGACGAAATGGTAAAACTACTTCCTTGCATATCATCAGCCGATAATTTTTTCTCTCTCGCTTTACCACTAATTTCACCTAGTTCAGTGGCTAACTGATAAATACCTTTTTGATCAACGTTACGAATGACTGGGACTGTTAGCCCATCAGGTGTTTCTACCGCGACACCAATATGATAGTAGTTTTTTAACACTAAGTTTTCACCGTCACTTGCTAACGAGGCATTAAATTTAGGAAAAGCTTTTAATGTATGTACCAACCCTTTCATAATAAAAGCAAGCGGTGTTAAACGAACACCATCTTTAATAGCTTCTTCTTTTAATGATTTTCTAAAGGCATCCAACTCAGTAATATCCGCATCTTCATGTTGAGTAACATGAGGAATTGAAACCCAGTTACGGTGCAAGTTTGTACTACTAATTTTTTGAATCCGTGATAAAGCTTGAGTATCAACACTACCCCACTTGCTATGATCAATTTCAGGCATTGACAAATTAAGTCCACCCGAAACACCGCTTGATTTAGGTACTGATAACTCTTGTTTAATATAATTTTGTAAATCTTCTTTTTGTATACGTCCTTTATTACCCGTACCTTTAACTTGTGCTAAGTCTGCACCTAGTTCTCGAGCAAAACGTCTAACAGCCGGACTAGCATGAATAATTTTATTGGACGAACGTTTTTTCATTTGCGGATGTTCTGGCACAGGCGCGCTTTTTACATCACCATTAGAAGACATCGAAGGTTCGCTTGCTTTAGTCAGTTTAGGTGCAGGCTCTGCTGGTTTAGATTCAACTTCTGCTGGCGATGATTTCTGAGAAGCGACTAACTGAATACGTGCTAATTGATCACCTAGTGAAACTTTATCACCAACCTTAACATTAAGACTTAACAATTTGCCAGCATCCGAAGCAGGCACTTCCATGGTTGCTTTATCCGTTTCTAATACAATTAAGCCTTGATCTTTTTCAATTGAGTCACCCACGGCAACTAACACTTCTATGACATCAACATCCGCTGCGTCACCAATATCTGGAACAACTAAATCTTTTTCAATAACTTCTTCATCAGTATTTGCTTCACTTGAACTAACCACTTGAGACTGAGACTTTGATGTGTTGTCTGGTGTTTCTTTCTGAATTTTTTCAACAGCCGTTTCAACTGATGCCGGTGCAACTTCTAAGATCAGATCACCTTGTGATACCTTATCACCGACAACGACATGAATTTTCTTTATCACCCCTGATTCATTTGATGGTACTTCCATAGTCGCCTTATCTGTTTCTAAAGTAATTAATGGATCTTCCTTATTAATTGAATCACCAACCGATACTAACAACTCAATAATATCTACGCCTTGTGCATCACCAATATCGGGGACGTTAACTGAAACCAAGTCGCTCATTTTCAATTCTCCCTTAGCACAATAGTGGGTTAACTTTATTTATGTCAATGTTGTAAAGCTTAATGGCTTTACTGACAGCCTTACTCGTCACTTCACCTTCTTCAGCTAGAGCACTCAAAGTTGCAAGTACAATATAATGACGATCAACTTCAAAAAACTCGCGCAAATTTTCCCGGCTATCGCTTCGACCAAAACCATCCGTACCTAACACATGATAATTTGCAGGCACATAAGCACGAATTTGATCCGCATAAACTTTCATGGAATCCGTTGCAGCAATAACAGGACCTTGGCGTTTAGCTAGACACTGCTCAACAAAGCTCACTTGTTTATTTTTAGCTTCTGGGTTAAAACGATTTTGCCGAGTCACTTCATGACCATCTCGAGTTAATTCATTAAAGCTGGTAACACTCCAAATATCCGAACTAACTTTAAAATCTTTTTCAAGTAATTCAGCAGCCTCAATCACTTCATTTAAAATTGCACCACTACCTAATAATTGAACTTTAGTCGACTTGGCTTTAGATTTTTTAGCTTCTTTGAGTAAATACATCCCCTTAAGAATACCTTCTTCACAACCTTTTGGCATTTCAGGGTGGATATAATTTTCGTTTAGTGTCGAAATATAATAAAAAACGTTTTCTTGCTTTTCATACATACGTTTTAGACCATCATGCATAATCAACGCTAATTCATAACCATATGCAGGGTCATAGCTAATACAGTTAGGAATAGTTGATGCTAACAAATGACTATGCCCATCTTGATGTTGTAGCCCTTCACCATTCAATGTCGTACGACCAAAAGTTGCGCCTAGTAAAAAGCCTCTTGCTTGCATATCGCCTGCGGCCCAAGCCAAATCACCAATACGTTGAAAACCAAACATGGAATAAAAAATATAAAAAGGAATCATCGGTAAATTATTACTGGAGTAACTCGTTGCAGCAGCTATCCAAGAAGAAATTGCACCAGCTTCATTAATACCTTCTTCAAGAATTTGACCTTTTTTATCTTCCCGATAATACATTAATTGATCTGAATCGACAGGCTCATATAATTGTCCCACAGAAGAGTAAATACCAATTTGACGGAATAAACCTTCCATACCAAAAGTACGTGCTTCATCAGGAATAATTGGAACAATTCGCTGTTTTAAATTGTTATCTTTTAACAAAACATTGAGTAGACGAACAAAAGCCATAGTAGTCGATATTTCTCTTCCATTAGAACCATCAGTGACAGGCTTAAAGTCACTCAATGGTGGTATTTTTAATGATTCTGATTCTGTTCTTCTAGCCGGTAAGTAACCACCTAGTGTTTTTCTTCTTTCATGAAGGTATTTAATTTCAGGACTATCTTCACCAGGATGATAGAGTGGTGTTGATTTTAAATCTTCATCACTAATCGGTACATTAAATCGATCCCTAAAATGTTTTAAAGCTTCGATATCCATTTTTTTAACTTGGTGTGAAATATTTTTACCTTCACCACTTTCACCCATACCATAGCCTTTAACTGTTTTTACAAGAATCACAGTCGGCTGACCTTTATGATGAACAGCCGCATGATAAGCTGCGTAAACTTTGGTTGGATCATGGCCACCACGATTCAAACGCCAAATATCAGAATCTGACATATTAGCAACCATTTCTAATACATCAGGATCTTTACCAAAGAAATTATCTCGGGTGTATTCACCACCTTTAGCTTTACAGTTTTGGTATTCACCATCAACGGTTTCTTCCATCACTTTGAGTAGTTTACCGTCAACATCACGTGCAATTAATGGATCCCAATAACGACCCCAAATTACTTTAATCACATTCCAACCAGCGCCTCGGAAGCTACCTTCTAACTCTTGAATAATTTTCCCATTACCCCGAACGGGACCATCGAGTCGTTGCAAATTACAATTCACAACAAAAACTAAGTTGTCGAGCTTTTCTCTCCCTGCTAATGAGATAGCCCCCAAAGATTCTGGCTCATCCATTTCACCATCGCCCATAAAGGCCCAAACTTTACGTCCATCAGTATTAGATAGTTCTCTATTTTGTAAATACTTTAGAAAGCGTGCCTGATAAATGGCTTGAATCGGACCAAGCCCCATGGATACCGTCGGGAATTGCCAGAAGTCTGGCATAAGCCAAGGATGGGGGTATGAAGAAAGCCCATCATTAAATGCTTCTTGCCGAAAGTTTTTAAGCTGTGATTCTGTTAGCCGCCCTTCAAGAAAAGCACGTGCATAAATACCTGGAGCAGAGTGCCCTTGATAATAAATAAGATCTGCTTCTCTTTCTTCATTGGCACCATGAAAAAAATGATTAAAACCAATGTCATACAAAGTTGCAGAAGAAGCAAAACTGGATAGATGCCCTCCTAGCTCTTTATCTTTTTTACTCGCAAGTAAAACAATTGCTATTGCATTCCAACGGATAATCGCTCTCAAGCGCTTTTCCATAGCTCTGTCGCCCGGAATTAAAGCTTCTTTAGAGGTTGGAATAGTATTCAAATAAGCGGTTGTTGCTTTATAAGGCAAATAGGCTCCTGAGCGACGCGCCATATCAATAAGCTTCTCTAAAAGATAATGAGCCCTTTTACTTCCCTCGGCTTCTAGTACGGCATCAAAAGCCTCTAACCATTCTTGAGTCTCAATCGGATCAATATCTTGGTTTTCTGTTGACATACATTCCTCTTTTACCGTGAAACAACACACTTCATTTATGAGTGAAATTTAAAAAAGTATAGCAGTTAAGCTAGATTATGCAGGTAAACATCTCGAAATAGTCGATTTTTTGCCAAAAAACAGAATGATTTGCCTTGCTAAGTAAAAAATCACTAACAAAAAAATCGTTCATATCTGCATATTAAAGAGAGAAGTTAACATCAATTAAAGCACAACACAATATTTAGCTATGCTAATTATTGTGTTGTAGGAATGGCGATAAGTAAACTACAAAACTCTACTAAAGGATTGAAAGTACTAGAAAAAAATAGGGCTCAACAGAGCAACAACAACCAAATATATAATTGCTGTACGTTTAATTAACGAACCAACCAGTTTATTTTCTGCAGGTATTTCACCATTTTGATCAGACGTTGCATCTTGACCTTCACTAGCAACAGTGTTTTGATGAGAAGTATCAAGATCAGATTTATCTTTTAAACCTAAACTAACCAGCCCAACTTCATTAACCACTTTGTCATTGTCAGTATCAAAATCAAGGATAAACTGGCTAAACTTAGCTGATCCTCTAACAAAGTCACCGGCTAAAAGAAACATTAGCCCAGTTAAACGAACAGGAAGCCAGTCAAGCCAATAAACGAGTTTTTGCATTAACGCAAAATGTAGGCTTAAAACATTTGCTTGATCTCTCAATTCACCCTCATCATAGTCTGACACAGCTTCTTCAGGCACAGAGTCATCAACCGGCATAGAATCATCAACAGGCTTCTGATACTCTGATTTACAACAGAACTGATAGTACTCGTAGGATAAACGATAAGCTAAAGCACCATAAGGTCCCAGTAAGACAAACCAAAAGATAACACTAAAATAACCCTGTTGACTTTCAGTTAATATAATTTTACTGGCATCTCTAACCAAGCTTTCTTGCTTGACAGTCTTGTTAGCAAATTGATTTTGCAATACTGACGTAGCTGTCGAATAATCCGCTTTTTTAACCGCACTGAAATAAGGCTCCAAGGCAGTTAATAAATGTGGGATTCGTAGTGATATAAAAAGTATGAAAGATGAAACTACCAACGTAATAATAAAATAAGCGACACCATTAAATAAATTTAGTAATAGCCATAACAATAAAACAGGGGCTAAAACCAGCAAACCTATACCCAACCAATGGGCAAAAAACTCATGATTCACCAATTGATTAGAAAGCTTTTGATGCCATGACTGAAACCAACTGAAAGAACGATACTGGCTATCAAGTCGCCAATAATACTCAACACAAAATACAATTAATAAAACAATTAAAGTCATGATAATTCTCTTAAATGACTAGGGGCTATTGAACCAAATAATATAAAAGCCGGGCTATAATAACCGATTTAAAATTAAGTTATAAGTCAAGCTAACGACTTAATTCATAACTGACTTAAGTAACGCTGCCAATCAAAGGCTGGGCCAGGGTCTGTTTTTCTGCCAGGCGCTATATCGGAGTGGCCAGTAATCCGTTCTTGGTTAATTAACGGATAAGCTTGTAAAATATTCTGGGTCACTTGAACCAAACAAGTATATTGTTGTTCACTGTAAGCTAAGTTATCCTCACCTTGTAGTTCAATTCCAATAGAAAAATCATTGCAACGCTCTCTTCCTTCAAACTCAGATACACCCGCATGCCAAGCTCTTTTATGAAAAGGAACAAACTGGATGACTGAACCATCACGACGAATATATAGATGAGAGGAAACCCTTAAATGATTAATTTCCTGAAAATAAGCATGTTGACTTGCATCAAGACTCCCCATGAAAAAATCTTCAACAAAAGAATTGTTAAAGTCACCTGGTGGCAAACTGATATTATGAATAACTAACAACGAAATATCCTTTTCGTCGGGCCTTTCATCATAGTGAGAAGTTGTTTTTTTTATAAAAGGAAAAGACTTATCGACGTCTTCTAATACTAACCAGCCCTTTTTTATTATCATATTATAACCAAAGTACTAATTTGACTCTGAATTGGAATATGATAATAGAATCGATTGATATTTTCTAGAAAAGAGCCTATGAATAGAAAATAAAAATCGCTTAATCGTCAGACTTTAGGCTTCTGAGGCTAGAAATTACCGACTCTAGAGCACGGTCAAACAGTGCATCATCATTAAGTAACTTAATATTCTCTAATTGGTAAGCTGCAGCTAACTCATTGCTTAGGTATTCAGCAACTTTAACACCACTACGATTAACAAAAATAAATTTATCTGAAGAGAGAATTTTAGCTGCTAATTTACAACGAACAAATTTATCATCAACTTTTAATTCTACCCAACTACCGGCATGCAAGTTATTGATTGCTTGATAGCTCTCATCTAAAACTTCAATATCAATAGGTGCTTTTTTAACAGGTTGTCCTGTTTCTTCAGCACTAAAAGCAATTTCTTCTATAATCACTTCTTCAAGAATCACTTCGTTATTATCTTCAGCCTGCTCTTCTTGCGATGTTTCATCTTTATCTGACATGTCTTCTTGAGCAAATAAGCTTGCTGGCTTTAAACGAACGATTTGATCTTTTTTAGCTTCTTTAATCGCTTCTTTAGCATCAACAATAATTTCTCTATGAGCATCTTCTAATCGGTCGAGAAGCCCAGAGGCCTCTATTTGAGAGTAAGCAATCTTATTAAATCCTAACTTCAAGTTTTTAACTAAAACTGGAACCGTTTTAACCAATTTATCTAAACGCTCTTGTTCTTTAACTGGCTGAACGCTCCAAATAAGCATTTTAGCGATTTGAGTAACTGCATCCCAGCTTTTATCATCATTTTTTAAACTCTCTAAAAACATCACATGCACCCAAACACTTTTTAATAGTTGCTGAGCAATTAAAGGCACATGCTTTTTATAGCAAATAGACTTGAGAATATCATTGACTTTTGAACGTGCTGTTTCTGCTTTAGCTTTACCCTCTTCAGCTTCTTTAGTTCGCTTTTCAAAAATCCTGGCACGTTTGCCATGTTGTTCTTTAAATGCAACAAAGTCATCTAATAGAACCTGAAATATAGATACATCATCTTTAAAATCATTAAAAATAGACTCACTCACTGATTGAATTTTTTCTAACATAGGTTTAGAGCTAGCATCCTTAGGATCCCAAGATAAACCAGCATGAGCTAATTCATTTAGTAAAATTCTGGCTGAGTGCTTGCGGTCAGATAAAAAGCTTTTATCAACTAAACCAACTTTTAAAATGGGAATTTGTAAACGTGCAATAATAGCTCTTATTTCAGCATGTAAATTTTCATCATCAAGAATAAAATCAAACAACATAGTAACGACATCTATCATGTCATCACTAAACTGTCCTAGGGCACCTTGATTAACTTGACCTGCAATATTTTCAGGTAATTGAGTAGAAATTTGTGACCGAATATCCGCAAGGTTAGCATTACCTTCTGCTGTCGGTTGCTCAAACTGAATATTAGATAACGCATTGAGTAATTGCCCTGTATCAACTTGTTGTTCAACTCTTACTTGGTTGGGGCTACGCCTTTCAGCAAGTAGTTGTCCCAGCATGCCTATAATTTCTTGGCCGCCCGCATAATTATTAGCCTGTTGCTGAGCTGACTCAGCAATACTACTTTCTGAAGCTTGGTTACTGCTCTGAGCTAGATTACTGCGAGCTTGGTGTCTTGATGAGCTGGAGTGATTTGAATGCTCCTTTTCAATAATAACCTCTTTAAGTTGGGGCAAAATACCTCGCTCAACAAAAAAATCATTAACTTTTTTATAAACCCGACATAAATCATCAACTACTTGTCTTTCAAGATATTTATATAAAACTAATTTAAATTCAAGAGTTAAATCAATCGGCTGAATCACATCAAAAAAAGCACTGCAAACAAAAGAAGGCTCAAAGGGATTAAGTTCTTCGGTAATAACCTTATTGGGCATTAAAACATCGAGCCTCTGTCTTAGGTTATTTAATGCAACTTTATTTTCCTTGCGCGCTTTACCAGTCATAGTATCAATAGCAATACGCTCTTCTAAATCACGCTCTTCAACAAGTGATAGAGATAAATCATCTTCATTAGTTTTTTCTTCAGTAGAAGCCGACGAGCACTTACCCAGGGCTTCCTTAAAATTATGAATGGTTTCTTCTTTAAAGCGCTTAATTAAGCTTTCTTTTTCAAGGCGTAAAGTACGCATGGCAACAAAGTGTTCACCATCATTACTTTTACTCGACTTATCAAACAAGTGATTATCAAAATCGCTTAGAACTTCCTTTAAACGATCATTCAGTTCTTGCAAGTAAATAGACATTGCCTCTTCAACAGCAACAGATAACTGGTGAGATGACGGAGACTGCCCGTTGGACAGACTGTTTTCGAAAGGCGAAGCCTTATCTGAAAAATGAACTACCTGACTCTTTTTATTGCCCACAACGCTTTCCTCTACAAAGGATAAGTTTGAGGTAACTCCGTACACTCAAAATGACTACTGGGATATAGTATTATTTATACACCGGGATTAAATAACAAGCTGTGAATTAACACGCACTTTACAAATAAAGATTATTAAATAAGGGTTTTATTCCAATTTGTCATAATTAATTCATAGTAAAACTAGACCTGGTTCACATAAATCTCTAATATAAAATAACTATTTTATAAAGCAACTCGTTCAATCAGTAGCAAATTAATGGCATCACCTAACTCAAGCCAAAATCAGAGTCCTCCCTCGAACTCTTCAGGAAACAACCCTCAACCGGATAATAATAATCCTGAACAAAGTGTTGGCAAAGGTATGATATTTATTGCCTGGATTATTGGAATTGGTTTGCTCACCTGGATTTTTGGCGTATGGGAAGAAATCCAAATTAATCCCAATAGCCAGCCTATTAGTAGTAGTACTAGTCAGGTCATTGAAGTTACTTTAATTAGGAATCGCTATGGTCATTATGTAACTTCTGGACAAATCAACCATCAACCAGCAACATTTCTACTCGATACTGGCGCAACATTAGTTGGCATACCCGGAGAACTACAAAATAAACTCGGGTTATCCATGGGAAAAATGCACTATACCCAAACTGCTAATGGAACTGCCAAAGCCTATTCAACAAGCATCAGCCAATTAGCGATTGGCGAAATTATTTTATATGATGTTAAAGCATCCATCATACCCAATATGGAAGGTGAAGAAATTTTACTTGGTATGAGTGTATTAAAAGAGCTTGAGTTTACCCAGAAAGGTAAGCAGTTAACCTTAAGAAAATATCAATGAGTTAAACTGAACATTGCACAACCTAATATTCTTAACTTAATATATTGTCGGTTGGACTTATCTATCTTTATAATACGATACTAATATAGTACGATGCAAAATACTCAAGCAACAAATGTCAGCTTGAGTAAAGTGTAGTATCTAAGATATTGAACTAAATCTAAACTGGAATAACTTTCAGTAGGTTCACTTATTATCCTTTCTGCTCTCCGACAAAAACCGAATAAGCAACAAGGTTAAAAGCAACCAGCCAATTAAAATCCCAAAACTACCTGAGTCATCATAGTCATCATAATCAGTTGATTCAATTTTCAATCTATTCAAAGATGAAAAATCATTATCAGCATAGGCAATAGTTTCATTACTTAAAGCATCAACCAAGTATATTTGAACATCATAATAAGATGGGTAATAACCAGAATCGAAGTCAACTTCAATAACTTCTGTTTGATTATCTAAAATAAAACTTTCTGTATAAACAGCAGTTTGTTCATTGTTTATTCTATCGGTAAAAACAACTTGAGTATAAACTTGCTTACGAGGCTCTGTTGTCTCAATATCATATTCAAGTATTAATCGAGTGTAATAATCATCATAGTCGTGATCAAAACTTAATGCCGATGCTACGTAGCTAATTACACTGTAACCGCTTAACTCACGCTCTTTATCTTCTAATGGTTTATCTAACAAACCGACTAAATCTAACGGTCCAGCAAGATCAACAACCCCGGGGAAATCTTCTTCATAAAGCTCAATTAAAAAGTGGTAATTTCCGCTTGGATAACCGCGATTAAGATCGAATGATAAGCTATAAATATCTTGTTCATCAGAATAAATACTAAATGTTTCACTCGAATCAAAATACTCCCAGCTTTCACCATCTAAACTCACATAAATAGCCATAAAAACATTAGCACTTAACCCTTCATAGTCGGCATCAACATTAATAGAAACTTCACTATAGTAACCATCACCATCGTAATCTTTATCGAGTGAAACCCAAGCATCATAAATACTAAACAAATCAGCACGTGATGAAATAACTTCATTTTTACGAGCGGCTTTCGTTTTATTTTGTTTGTTTTTTTGACGCTGTTTTAATGCTTTTTGTTGGCGCTTAATACTCAGATTGCTAGGGATTATTTTATTACCGTGGATATCTATTTCTTTTGGCTGAGACTTTTTCGAAACCACCTTTACACCTTGATTTTGTAGCTCACTTTCGGCTATAGCAAAACCAGATAAAATAAAGAAAGGAATTGTTAATGATAACGCTAAACGAATTAATAATTTAAACGATTTTTTTCCCATAATAGTCACCACTTATACTTATTTATAATCAACACTTTATAAAATCCATTAGGCTTATCATTTAACTAAGCCTTGGTTAATTAAAACAGGGGGACTATGAATCGTTGCTGAATCAACGAAATGCTATTTTTCTTTAATGCAAAAAACAAACTTAATGCAATATTAATCGAAAAAAATAATATTAATCGACAAAGCGCTTTTTGAGTTGAAAAATCACCATAAACCAAGCAAGACCAAGAGCCATTTTTTTATCACTTTCAATAGTGACTAAATCTTTGCGCCACTGATTAATCTCAATGATGTCTGCTTCAAAACGCTGGTACACATCTTCAATTAAACTATTCTCTTGAAGGTCAAGAGGTAACCATTTGCTGTCAAAAGCAAATTGAATGGCATCCTCTTCTTGAGGAAAACGTTGACTCAAATCTCTCGCAAGAGTTTGTCTTACATAATCTGTAAAAGGCATCGACAAAATTGAATCTTCAGAAATTTTTTCTACTTGTAGTTCATTTGAAGCAAGTGATTCTCCCGCTACTGTTTGATTTATAGCTTGGGAATACTTCTTTTCCATCAACTTAATCAATTCAAAATCAGTATCTGTTAATCGACTCATATCGCCTGCCACTTCCTTTAAGCGATCAGATAAGGCCACAAACGCTTGTTTATCCTCATCACTTAGCTGGGATAATAAATTAACCAAATGTTTATTCATAAATAAAGAACTAATAAGAAAAGATAATAAATTAATCAGAAAAACAACTAACTGTCAGGCAATTGAACCTTTAAGCCTTTTTCAGTATATTCTTGTAAATCGATACCAAACGCCATATTTTCATAGGCTTTAATTATTCTATAGGGTTTTGACTCAGAATCCAAATCTACTTTACTCATATCAATCAACCGTTCCTTGCGTGGCTGCTTATACTCGTTCAAGACTAATAAAACGCGAGGCTTTAATTTATGCTCTTGATTAGACTTAATCACAATACCGACTTCACCATTGTCCATTTCAACGATGGAGCCTGGAGGATAAATACTACGCCACTTGATAAATTTCAAAACAAGCGTTTCATCAAATCGCTCATTTTTTCCATCCATAAGAACCTTATAAGCATCCATCACAGGGTGTGCTTTTCGGTAAGCTTGAAAACTAGTGATTGAGTCAAAAGTGTCAACAATACTAATTAGTCTAACATTATTACTAATTTGGTCCTCTTTTAAGCCTCTCGGATAACCGTTTCCATCCAAATGTTCATGATGAGACATCACGACATCCATACACGATGGCGTTAAGCCTTTTTTAGTGCTCAGGATCTCAGAACCAAACTGAGTATGCTTAGCCATCTCTTTTCTTTCAATTTGATTAAGTTTACCTTTTTTATCGGTAATAGCTTTATCGACTTTCATGTGACCGACATCATGTAACAAAGCAGCCATCCCAATATCTTCGAGTATTGATTCTGAATAACCGAGTGATTTTGCAAAACCAATGGATAAAATACTGACATTAAAACAATGAGCCGTCACATCGCTATTTACTGACTTAAGCATAGTCATCATCAACATAGCTTCTTCATTTTCTATCACGGCTTTAACATCTTCTTTGACCGACTGTCTAACCGTATGCAAATCAAAATCTTCCCCCAACATAATTCTATCGATCACACCATTAATTAAGTGACTCGTTTGTTGGGTTCTTTTAAGAGCTGGTTTAAGTTTTTTTCTTAAGTTGTATGAATTAGCTGTTTGTTTGGTTTTTGCTTGTTTAGTTTCTGCTTGTTTAAGATAGGTCGAGGAAGAGCTTGCTTTTAAACGATACTGTTGAAATTGCTCATCGTCACGAAAATCAATAAAAACAAATTCGCATTGTTGTTTAACGGCTTCAATATCACTTTCATTGTCTATGGCAAAACCTTGAAGTAAAAAACTACTTTCTTGCCAGGGGCGATCCAATTCAGAAACAAACATACCTATCTCTAAATCTTCACTAAATACCTTTATATGTTTTAGGTGCTTCATAAGCTAAGTTTAGATTATTATTGATATTTTATATAGTCATAAAAGACTACATAAGTAGATTAAGAGAACTACTCGCCATAAAATGGCTGGTTTTTATCCCTTAAATTATAATTTGAGAACATTACTTCGCCATAAGCGCCGGCACTACGGATGGCGATTAAATCACCTCGACTGGTCTCTGGTAACATTACTGCTCGACCAAAACAGTCTGTAGACTCACAGATAGGGCCAACAACATCATAAGCTTTTAAAGCTGAGCCTTGGGTTTTGAATATACTCAGGTTATCAATTTGATGATAGCTTTGATAAAGCGCTGGACGCATTAGCTCTGTCATACCAGCATCTAAAATAACAAAATTAGTATTTGTTCCAGGCTTGGTAAAAACAACCCTAGAAATAAGGCTGCCAGACTGTGCAACTAAAGAGCGCCCTAACTCAAAATGAACTTTTTGTTGTAAGCTTCGCTCTAGGAACTGGTTGAAAATAGCAAAGTAATGACTAAAATCCGCTATAGGCTCTGCGTCTGGTTGTTCATAATTGACCCCTAAGCCACCCCCTAAATTTAAGTGTTCAATAGCAATACTCTGCTGCTCAAACCAACGCTGAATCTTATTAACTCGCAAACAAAGATTTTTAAAGACATCTAAGTCGGTAATTTGTGAACCAATATGAAAATGTAGACCGATTAGTTGAACATTCGATAAATTTGTCAACTCTTCAACAATGTCTGATAGTTCAGTTTGATTAATACCAAACTTATTTTCGTTTAGTCCAGTTGTAATATGCTTGTGAGTTTTTGCATCAACATCGGGATTAATTCTTAAAGAAATTCTGGCTATTTTATTGTGTTTTTTAGCAAGTTCATTAATAACAAAAATTTCTTGCATTGACTCACAATTAAACACTTGAATATTTTTTGCTAGTGCAAGTTCAATTTCTTTATCTGTTTTGCCAACCCCTGCAAATAAAATTTTTTCTGCAGCAAACCCATGTTCAAGCGCAGCCACAATTTCATTGCCACTCACACAATCAGCTCCGAAACCAAAAGAAGCAATATCATTAAGTATTCTTGGGTTACTATTGGCTTTCACCGCATAATGAATATCAAAGTAATATTCTTCTGCAAGCTTTTTCACCTGCTCTAAGGTCTTATGTAAAAGCTTTAAATCATAGTAATAAAAAGGCGTTTGCAGTGATGAAAACTTTTCTATTAGGTGATGCTCAAACATCGAATAAACCTTGATATGATTTAAATCATTTAACTATTCGGTCAACAGCTCAGCAATTTGAACAGCATTAAGAGCTGCACCTTTCCACAATTGATCAGCAACTACCCAAAAAGCTAAACCATTTTCACAAGAAATATCTTGACGAATGCGACCAACATAAGTCGACATAGTTTCACTGGCCTCAGCGGGTGTTGGGTAGCCTGCATCTACCCTTTTATCAATCACTTCAATACCATCAGCCTGAGAAAATAACTCTCTGGCTTTGTCTTCAGTCACAAAACTCTCTGTTTCTATATTAATGGCTTCAGAATGGGCTCGAATGACTGGTACACGAACACAGTTGGCACTAATCTTCATTTCAGGTGCATTCATAATTTTCCAGGTCTCACCTACCATTTTCATTTCTTCTTTGGTGTAACCATTATCTTGGAAAACATCAATATGTGGAATTAGATTAAATGCAATTTGTTTGGTGAAATTTTTAGGTTCAACTGGCTTATCTTCTAGCACATCTTTAATTTGTTCTTTTAACTCATTGATCGCTTCTTGTCCGGCCCCAGAAACAGCTTGGTAAGTTGATACGACAACCCGTTTAATCGGTGAATACTGATGAATAGGATGAAGCGCAACAACCATTTGTATGGTTGAACAATTAGGATTGGCAATGATACCTTTGTGCTGCTTAGCCGCTTCTGGGTTAACCTCTGGCACAACCAAAGGCACATTGTCATCCAATCTAAAAGCACTACTATTATCGATAACAACAGCACCAGCAGCCGCAGCTTTAGGCGCATAGATTTTACTATGGTCGCCACTAGTCGCAAAAAACACAAAGTCTTGATTAGCAAATTTCTCTTCAGAAAAAGCCTCAATGGTTAACTCACCAAAATCAGAATCAAATGTTTTTCCGGCCGAACGCTCAGAAGCTAATACCGTTAGTTTACCAACCGGAAACTTTCTTAAGCCTAAAATCCTTACTAATTCTTGCCCAACGGCTCCAGTTGCACCAACAATAGCGACATTATACTGTTTCAATTTTCTTTACCTAAACTTATAAATTAGCTCAATATTATAACACTCTAGATTAAATATTAGGATGGTTTTTTTAATAATGATAATGATTTTTAGTTATAATTTTAGAGCCTTTCAGCATCTCAGAGTAAAAGCCTATTTAGTCATAGAATTAACTATCTTCACAATCTGTCCAAGAAACGGCATAATGTTATCCAATCAGAAAAGTATGTAAGTTAAATGTACTTTATAATTTACACATGGGTAGCCTGAAACACCATATCATCCAAAATAATATGAAGAACTACAAACGAAACCTCTATAAACTACCATTAAACTTATACACACGGCGAGTGGATATTACAAAAGATCTC
>CAYPMT010000009.1:0-12335 GCA_964411875.1 uncultured Kangiellaceae bacterium | reverse complement strand
AATGTAAAAGCTCTCGAGTATGCTTATTTAACATCTTGCTCTAGAGTCAAAACGGGGCTTGCTAGAACTTTTCGACAACGATATGGTGGAAAGATACTAAAACGCTATGACGACTGGGAAGGTTATGGTGAACCATTCGACTTTCTTTTGTTTAATGTCAATGCTTTTCCCACTTTACCAGCGATGGTAAATCGATTTTTTAACGGCTTAAGAAAGGTAAGACGTCAGCTGCTTAAATACAAACTAATTAAACCTAAACTAACGGCTAATTAAAAAATCGTTTAATATCAAATAGTTTAAGTTAATCATATGCAAGTTTATTGATCTTGGAAAAAATTAGTGGTATAAAATCACCTAATTATTGTGAAACAACTGTTAACAAAATTATTCAAGCAGAAAATGACATTTTCGGATAACCCTATTTATATAACTGCTATAACAAAACTCTGTCTTATTTCTAAGGCAGCGGTTTCTTATGCTTGTGTCCGATTAGCCACTATTTTTAAACAAGCTTCAATGATTAAATCTTTAATTAGACAACGGGTGGTCTTAGTCAACTAACGAATTTGCTTATTAATTTTCTAACAACGCCACCCAGTTAATAACTCGGTGGCGTTTTTTTTGAACTCGATTTTTTAAACTTAAAAGATGTTTTACCCTTTTAAATCGGAGGAAACAGTGTGAAACTACAACAATTACGATTTATATTAGCTATAGCTGAAAGCAATTTAAATATTACTCAAGCATCACAGCTTTTGCATACCTCTCAACCAGGTGTCAGTAAACAACTACGTCTTTTAGAGGACGAACTTGGCGTGATTATTTTTGAAAGAAACGGCAAGAGTCTCAGTGGTATTACTAAACAAGGAGAAATTATTATTGAAAAAGCTAAAGTCATTATGCAAAAAATTAATGAAATCAAAACTTTTTCAAATGAATTAAATCCAGAGCGACGACCTTTAACGATTCAATCATTCTCGGATGCCGCTTAAGTTTAATGTAATGCCAAAAGGATAGTTAGCAGTGACTTTAATTATCCTTTTGAAATAACTCTTTGATCAAGATCAAACAATATTTAATTACTGTTGCAAATTTAACTCATCAAAACTCAACTGGCCTGACTCATATAAATCAAACTCGCTGGTACTCAAATAATAAAGTTGCCCCTGAGTTTCAGGCCTTCCTTTAATTGAGTAGTATTCGAGCTGCTTACTACGACGGTAACGGCTAGCTACTTTTTCAATTAAGCCTTTTTCTTGACAATAAATGACAACCTGCCAAGGTGCCTTCGGTAAATTAAACTCGCCTCTCGATTGAGGTGAAGCGCCCACTTTTACGGCAACCTTTTTCCAATGCTCACCATGGCCTGATTCAGTATATAGTTCATAAGCAATCGCATGGGCAAACTCATGCAGTAATGTATCACGCACAATAACCTCTGGATTAAGTTTAATATGCTGTCGACTAATAACAATCTGTTTTAGATCAAACTTACATGCACCAGCCCGCTTTTTAGCCTGGTCATAACTAACTGACCACTCTGCTAAAAACGGATAATCTAAACTTAAATTAGCTTGAATTTTGGCAACCAATTCAAGCATTTCATTTTGTAACAAAACTTAGAAACAACCTAATAATTTATATTTAATAGGAAAAACAGCGAACTTAAGTATACCAGTGATTTTATAAAGGCAAAGTGAAACAATGGATTTTGATATAACTCTGTCTTATAATCTGGCCTTATTCTATTCTAATTTGAGCATTTTATGAATCAACCACTCGAACAAATACAACTTGATACCTCATCACTGGTTAAAGAAGAGGTTTATACGGATCAAAAAATTGGCAGTATTCGTGTGTTAACACCTGTGACACTTCAAGGTGAAAAAGATCCTTCACGTGAAACCAGTTTTTTTGGTCAAACCCAAGTGATGACTCCTGCCGGCGCATTGCCACTTAATTTTGAACTAGAAGCTAATGACTTGGAAACAGCTATGCAAAAGTTTTCTGACGCAGCCCAACAAAGTATGCAACAGACAATGAAAGAGCTGCAGGAATATCAGCGAGAACAAGCTTCTAAAATAGTGGTTCCGGGTGAAGATCCAACATCCAAAATTCAAATGCCTTAATCAACAAAAAGCCATTAAGTGTCATTGTCTTGAATCAAGAATTATTTAATCAACTGCTTGAACAAGAGATTCAACAGATGTGCCAGATTGCTCTGGTAGAAGATCTCGCTGGTGAAAATAATTGTGACATTACGGCCGAACTCATTGCTCCAAATACACAAGCTAAAGCCACATTAATAACACGAGAAGCAGGTATTTTATGTGGTACAGCTTGGGTCGAAAAAGTCTTTGCACTATTGGGAGAACAGGTCTCACTGAAATGGAATGTGTCTGATGGCCAATCACTTAAACCTAATGATGTGATTTGTGAACTCACAGGCAATGCTCGTCAACTACTCACTGGTGAGCGCAGCGCCATGAATTTTTTACAAACACTCTCTGCTACAGCCACTCAAACAGCAAACTATGTTACTAAAATTTCAAACACACCATGCAAACTACTTGATACCCGAAAAACCATTCCTGGCATGCGCTTTGGACAAAAGTATGCCGTCACTTGTGGTGGTGGTAGTAACCATCGGCTTGGGCTGAGTGACGCTTATTTAATTAAGGAAAACCATATTATGGCTTGTGGCGGAATTATTTCTGCTCTAAAAAATGCTATTAATAATCATCCTGATAAATTGCTTGAAATCGAAGTAGAAAATCTCGATGAGCTCAAGCTAGCCTTAGATGGCAATGCACAAGTAATCATGCTGGATAACTTTAAACTCGAAGAAATGCAACAAGCAAAATCTATACGTGACCAACATATTAACCCAGCAAAACTAGAAGCATCAGGCAATGTTTCACTAGAAACTATTCAAGCCATTGCTAACACGGGCGTTGACTTCATTTCTGTTGGCGACCTAACCAAAAATATTCAGGCGCTTGATTTATCGATGCGAATTAACCTGGAAAACTAAACCTAACTCTTCTTTCTTCAATTAATATTTCTTTTTGCTATATAAGTATACCCTATTGCATCTTAAAAAAGATTGACATTTCAACGTAAGATTTCATAATCACTATCAAGGATAGTAACTAAAAAAACTCGCCCATAATAAATTATCAAAAGTTACTGGCAGAATAGAGGGACAAAGCAATGAGTGAAGAGCAATCAATATTTATTAGTCACGCAACTGAAGATCATAAACTCGCTTCTACATGGCAAGAGTTATTGCAAACTGTATCGAATGGCATGCAAATTCCTTGGTATTCAGGGGATAAAAATGTCGAAGGCGGTATTGGCATGGAAGAATGGCGAAGCAAAATTAACCAAATACTGTCTAACTCAAAACATATCTTAGTTCTTTTAACACCAGGCTCTAATGAGCGTCCTTGGGTATTATTTGAAAGTGGTATCGCTTACGGCCAGAATAAAAATATTGTACCTGTCGTACATTTTATGGATAAGTCCGAAGTCCATGATATTTTTAAGGAGTTTCAAGTTTACGATGGCCGTAATAAAGACGATGTTTATAAACTGATTGAATTAATGGTTTTCGATGGTCACAACGTACCCGAAAAATCAAAACAAGCTTGGCAATTACCCTACGCAGAATTTCGCAAAGAACTCTCTCAAGAAAGACTTGCCACCTTTACCCGTAATCTTTTTCAAGACCATTTTCACAATATGCAAGAAGCAAAAAAAATTGAAGGGGTTTGGGCCGCAAAATGGATAGAAATTGATCCCCAAGGAAAAGAAATTCCTTTTGAAGAAGACGCGCTTTATGTTTGGTCAACAGAGGCGAGAATTCGTATGGTTGGTATTACGACTAAAAAAGGTATTAAAGAAGTCATGCCAGGCGAGTCTGGCTTTTATCCAATGGAAGGTGTTGTTTCAGGCGATAGAAACATTGCTTTATCCTATTGGAGTGCGGGAGGCATACCCATTTGTGGCACTTGCTTACTAAAACGTAAAGGTGGTACGGGAAATAAATATGAAGGCTATTGGCAAGGTTTTACTAACCACGATATTGATGACGATCTTCAATTTACTAAAGGTCGAGTCGAACTTGTTAGGATAGGCGATAAAATTATTCCGCCTACTGAAGTAAAACAAGCTTTAGAAAAAATGAAAAAAACTAACAATTAAGGTAAAGCTCAACATCATAAACTAACGCATCGGCGGCATACCACCAGGCATCATTCCCTTCATGCCTCGCATCATTTTCATCATGCCGCCTTTACCTTTCATTTTTTTCATCATTTTTTGCATTTGTTTAAATTGTTTAAGCAGGCGGTTCACGTCTTGAATATCTGTTCCAGAACCAAGTGCGATGCGTTTTTTACGTGAACCTTTAATTAAATCGGGAAAGTTTTTTTCTTTCATCGTCATAGAGTTAATAATGGCTTCCATTTGGATCGTCGATTTGTCATTGACTTGATCTTTAGCGGCTTGAGGGATATCACCCATGCCAGGTAGTTTATCCATCATGCTGGTTAAACCACCCATGTTTTTCATTTGTACCAATTGTTCACGAAAGTCTTCCAAATCAAAACCTTTGCCTTTCATCACTTTTTTCGCGAGCTTTTCGGCCTTTTCTTTATCAACTTTTCGCTCGACTTCTTCAATCAGTGACATCACATCACCCATGCCGAGGATACGTGAAGCAATTCGTTCTGGATGAAACGGTTCTAACGCGTCAAGTTTTTCCCCTACCCCAATAAATTTAATGGGCTTACCAGTAATATGACGAATAGATAAAGCCGCACCACCGCGAGCATCACCATCAGCTTTTGTTAAAATCACACCGGTTAACGGTAAAGCATCATTAAATGCTTTAGCCGTATTCGCTGCATCTTGACCTGTCATGCTATCGACAACAAAAAGTGTTTCTGCTGGGTTTGTTGAGGCATGTAAAGCTTTAATTTCATCCATCATTTCATCGTCAATGGCTAAACGACCGGCAGTATCAATGATGAGCACGTCAGCAAAAGATTTTTTCGCTTGAGCAATAGCCGCTTTAGCAATATCAATTGGGGACTGATCTGTACTACTTGGAAAAAATTCAGCGCCAACTTCGCCGGCAACTTTTTCTAACTGAGCAATCGCTGCTGGCCGATAAACATCAGCACTGACGACCATAACAGATTTTTTTTCTCGTTCAATTAAATAACGCGCTAGCTTAGCTGTCGAAGTTGTTTTACCAGCCCCTTGTAAACCGGCCATTAAAACGATAGCTGGTGGTGCTGCTTTTAAAGATAATGACTCATTAGCCGCACCCATGGCTTGAACCATTTCATCATTAACGATTTTTAGAAAAGCTTGTCCGGGTGTTAGGCTAGACTTAACTTCTTTACCCAATGCACGATATTTGATTTTGGTAATAAAATCTTTAACAACCGGTAAAGCAACATCCGCTTCTAACAAAGCCATACGCACTTCACGCAATGTACTTTTTACATTATCTTCCGTAATTCGGCCCTTACCGCTAATCTTTTTAAAGACTTTATCAAGCCGCTCACTTAAATTATCAAACATCAAATTTCCTAGAATTGGTAGTAATTAGGGGATATAACCCTGTGCAGTTATGCAATAATAGCTATTATAGCGACATTATTTACCTTAACAAGTGCCTCAAACCGAGTCTGCATAGAACATATTCGCCAGTTTTAGGTTTACACCAACAAAACCCTAGCCGATAATAGATAAAACTATGACTGATAACGATGACTAACGTGCTACTGGGCTTCCAATCAATTTGTACTCTACTATACGTTGGGCTATGGCTTTACGCTTGGCGAAAGCTTGTTCAGCCTAACAAGTTAAACTTAAACTCAGGTGTTTTCTACACTTTGTTGTTAAGCATCCTCTGTCATGGCTATTTATGTTATTTGTCGATTGATGGTGGCCATGAGCAAAATTTGGGGCTATTTAATATCTTCTGTATGACTACTTGGCTGTCTATGATGCTGGTCGCTTGGAATTTACTTAAGCACCAAGCTTATCCTCTGCTTTTAATCAGCTTACCAGTAGCCATTATCAGTATTTTAGGAACTGTGTTTTTGCAGGGTAATTCGCCCATATTAAATGAAACCAAATGGACTAACTTATTACATATTTTCAGCGGCATTACTGCCATCAGTGTAATGCTTTTAGCCGGACTGCAAGCAACTTTAATACTTTATTTGGATAAAAAGCTGCGTAGTCGTCCAGCCGATATACCGCCCATATTTAGTTCATTAGACTCTATGGAGCGCTATTTAATTCAGCTATTAATTCTAGGTTTTATTCTTATGTCATGCTCCTTAGCTTTAGTTATTTCATTACCTATTGAGCTAAAATCAAGCCAGGCACTGCATAAAATTATTTTGACTATTTTGTCTTGGCTCGTCATTGCTGCTTTATTGTTAGGCCACTACATTAGGGGCTGGCGAGGTATTTTCATGTCAAAATGGAGCATTGTAGGCATTTTTCTGCTACTCTTAGGTTACTTTGGTAGCAAACTCGTCATAGAATTTATTCTCAAGACATAATATTATTCATTAAATGGATGCAAGCCTAATCAATTCTTTTGTAAAACAGCTGTCAACAATAGTTGACTCTATGAAACTCCTCACTCTACGCAAAACCACCTTGTTCTTAATTCACTAAATTATTAGTCAATTAGGTAAGAATATTAAGCTATTGGAATAATTCGTTGGACAGTTTATCAATTACTACTCTCAGCTTAATTTTATTAGGACTTATTATTCTGTCAGCTTTTTTTTCAAGTTCAGAGACTAGTCTTCTCTCTTTAAATAAATATCGCTTAAAAAACCTTGTTAAGAAAAAGCACCCTGGGGCTCTAATCACTCAAAAACTACTTGAAAGACCTGATCGATTAATTAGTCTAATTTTAATTGGTAATAACCTTGTTAATTTTATAGCCGCTTCAATAGCTACGGCTATTTGTATTCAATTATGGGGCAGTTGGGGTGCCCTTATTAGCCCTATTATTTTTACTTTTATTGTGCTTATTTTTGCTGAAATCACCCCTAAAACACTGGCGGCATTACATCCTGAAAAAATAGCTTTTCCGGCTGCTTTTGTTCTAATGCCGCTTTATAAATTATTCTTCTTTATCATCATCGGCCTGAATACCATTACCAATGGGTTACTAAGATTAATTGGTGTAAAAGTAGAATCTATCAGCCACCACCACCTTGATTCCGATGAACTACGAGTCATCGTTAACGAAGCATCAGCACTTATTCCTAAGCGCCATCAAAATATGCTTCTCAGTATTTTGGATCTGGAAAAAGTCACCGTAGAAGATATTATGGTTCCAAGAAGCGAAGTTTCGGGTATTGATCTTGATGCTTCTGTTAACCAAATCAGCCAGCAGTTAAAAAATACGCAACATACCCGCTTACCGGTTTATCGAGATGAAATTGATCATGTCGAAGGTTTTTTACATGTTAGACAAATGATTAAGTTACTTTCCCATACAGAAGATGAGTTAACTAAAGATCAAATCATACAAGCCATGACCCCAGTACATTTTATTCCAGAAGGAACACCTCTAAATACCCAATTACTTAACTTCCAGCGAAAAAAGCTTCGCATAGGACTTGTTGTTGACGAATATGGCGATATTCAAGGCTTAGTCACATTGGAAGATATTCTGGAGGAAATTGTTGGCGAATTTACTACCGACTTTGCCGATGCCAGCCAAGATATTCAACAAGAAAACGATGGTAGTATCATTATTGATGGTAGTGCGACTATTAGAGATATTAATCGGGCTCTACACTGGGAACTGCCTACCGATGGTCCTAAAACATTAAACGGCTTAATCATTGAATATATCGAAGCAATTCCTCAAGCGGGTACTGGCATGCGTCTATCAGGCTATCCTATGGAAATACTCCATACTAAGTCTAACCGAGTCAAAAGCGTTAAAATTTGGCCCAAGCTATACCAACAAGAAAAGGCTCCAGAAGCCTAGAAAGAGATAAATATCGGCAAAAATAGACCTTTTATCAAGAAGTACTACTATATCTAGTGCTTTACTTATAAAAGTCACCTATAATCACCACCGAAAATCTCATAAAGAGTTAAAAAAGCTTTTCAATAATTCGAGCTAGTGTTATGGTTACCAAACAAACAATTTTCAGGTTTCTATTGATTAAATAATAGCCTATAAATAAAGTGATATTGGTTACATAGGCCATGATTAGATAAGCAGTAAATTCATTAGGTGCTTATGGAAAATAAGAATATGACTAATTTTATTCACCGAAATGGTGAGAATAAAAAACAATTTTTACGCTCAGGGCGGTTTTATCATACTGATGGAAAGTGGTTTTTCAAAACCCGCGAAGGTTTTAATTATGGCCCTTATAGCAATAGAACAGAATGTAAATATGCCTACTCTGACTTTCTAGATTTAGTTGCTAGCAGCAATCAGCTTGGTGATGGTACAAACCTTGATTCTGATGCCTCTTCAGGTTGGAAGATCCCTAAAATAAATTTAGGTTAATTTATTATTTAAGTCTTGTTTTAACTCTTCTTTATCTTAAGAAGAGCTGCTTTAACAACCTAAGTGCATATAGCTAGTCGCTTTTAATAAAAAACCGAAAAGTATAAGCGTATCACTGTCGCATCAAAACTAAAAAGAGGCTCTTCTCCAACCACATAAGCCCCCGGGTTAGTATCATGAACTCGAAGGTCCCGAAAATTATCGTAATCAAACTGAATAAAATCTAAATTTAAATTAATACTATAACGCTTAAAAATATCTGACTTTTCAAACTTTCTTTCATAACTCACACCAAGGCCAAACATGTTGCTGGTAAAAGTACTAAGTTCTTTATCCCTGGCATAAAAATTAAAGGGTATATCCCTGCTTCGTGGACGATCAACAAGCAACAGATCATTATAAAAATCTGCTTGGGTCTGATTGTAATGACGTAATGTTACATCAAAAACCCAATGTTCAAATAGCGGATGTGTATAAACCATTTGAATTGAATCAGACTTAACCCCCCAAGTATCCGAAAATAATTTATATTCCAGCTTTAAAGCCGCACGATAAGGTAAATAGTAAGCCCCTCTTATTGCTAAGGCATCACTAGTCCTTGTTGAAGGATAAAACTCGCCAAGGCGATCTGGATTATCTGAAGTACGCAGCTGCTCCTCACCTACAAAAGAAAAACCTTTAGGTGCATCACTAATAAAGCGTGCTTTTCGATAGGGATTATTTAATACTCGCCCTTCATCTGTAATGGTTTCCCAATTAATTGCGATTAAACTATTTTTAGTAATGACTTGAGAAACACCTAAGCGAAAATTGCGACGGGTATTATCTGATTTAAATACCGGGTCACCACGTCTACGCACCGTATCCCAACCTTGTGAATAGCCAAGATCTAAAGTCGTCAAATCACCAAAAAATTCTTGGCTAATATTTAAATGCACAGAGCGGGCATCAAAATCATTTTCTTTACTGTTTGTATAACCAAAATTGGTTACTGTTTTGCCATTTAAATAATCCAGCTTTAGACTATTTTCAGTTCTTTTTTCTTTATATGCACTCGCTCCACTAGTGATTACATCAATAGATGCGCCACTCACATTATCAATAAAGTGATTAACGCCTATGGATACTTTATCTTTTATCGACTTTCTAACTAATATCGATGTGCCATTAATATCAACATTGTCTCCTTCATAATTATGATAAAGAATATCGGCTCTATCTTCAGGCAATACACCGGCTAATGAAAACTGGGTCGCAAGAATAAGACTTAAAAAGCTAGTGAGCCTAAACGTTAAGCTAGTTACAGCCACAACCGCCTCCACCAGCACCTTCAGCACCTCTGGCAGCTTCTCTCGATTGGTAAACATGGTGCATATAACTATCAGAAATTGGCGCACCAGAAAATGACATAATTGGATCAGCTAAATTTTGCCTTTCGTAAGGCTTAACCCAGGGCTCTATTGAAGAACAGCCTGAAACAATAACTGTTATAACAATTAATAACCAGTGACGATATTTTTTTATTAGCATGCTTGCCCTCTAATAAACATCTGTTGACCTTTTATTTTTATATCACGACCTATTTATGCGACTACTCTCGCATTAGTGCTTTAATTTTTTCGTGGTAAGTGTCTTCATCACCAGACTTATAACCTTCATGAACATAACGAACATAGCCATCACGATCAATGATTGCTGTACTTGGCATAGCAGAAACATTATATAACTTACTCACCTCATTTTTAGGATCATAAAGCACGGGAAAATTAACTGGCGTTGAACTCAAGTAATCTGCCGCTTTATCTGATGTTAAATCAACATTAACGCCTAAAACTTGAAAGCCTAATGGTGAATATTTTTTATGAATGGCATCTAGAATGGGCATCTCTTGTCGACAAGGTCCACACCAAGAAGCCCAAAAATTAAGTAAAATAATTTCGCCTCTCAGATCAGAAAGCCTGATATTTTTGCCTGATTGACTTTTTAGAGTAAAGTCAGGTGCTTTAACTTTTTCTGATGCAAATAAATGAACGCTGAAAAACAGTGTCACAACAAATAAAACAAATTTTTTATTCATACCTATTCTCCTCATACCTTAAATTTTGCTCACAACCAAACTAGCTATAAAACACTACTATTCTATTCCAAGACTAGAAAAATAATGTGAAACCTGTTGAAATTTCAAGATCGTTAGCGGTTTTTGAACTACCTAATACATCAGTATCATAAAAATAATCTTTTAATGAAAAATGTACTGCTAACCAATCATTAAATAATACTTGATAACCACCACCAACCATGACTGTTGAGGCAACATTATCGGCAAAATCGGTTGCGCCTAACCCCGTCAAAAAATAAAAGTTGCTAGTAAATGCAATATCACGCCCCACAAAACCTTCACCGGGCAATACGTTATAACCGAGTGAAAGAATATAGTGTTTATACTCACGATTAGACTCATCATCTAAAATAGGTATGCCAGAAAGACGCTCAGAGCTTGTTTCACCTGCTTTAGATTCACCATATAGTAATGATATAAAAAAATCTTCGGTAACATGATAAGAAGCGGTGAAACTAGCAACTTCTTTGGTTCCAAAATCTTCAATGCTAATCAAGCCATAATGCAAACCTAATTCCCAGTCTTCAGTATCGATAGCATCTCGTTTGATTTCTCGACGCTCAACCTGAGGGTCGAAAATTCGACTACTCGAAATATCGCTTGGAGATCCAGAAGACTCTTCAGCTTCAGCCGCTACTACGACCGAGCTAACTAAAGCTGATAGACTCACCAATAGGAGTATGTTTAAAAAAATACGCTTAATCCGACTTTCCATTCTTCTACTTCATCATTTTCATTTCTACTCGTTAAAATTGTGTATGAGTTATATTCAGCTCGAACAAAAAAGTGTCGCGAAATATAAGCACGTACGCCTAACCCTGCATGAACCATTTCATCCGTGCGATCTTCTGCCTCAATAAGTGTTGCGCTTGGTTCAGTATGTACAATTCCTGTACCAATTTTAATATAAGGTGACACTACCCATTCTGGAAAAGGTTGGTGCATAATATTCAAAGTAGCAAATTGTGTTTGTGATATATCACTGACTGAATCAGAAAAAGTCAACTCAGTCGCAATGTTGGGTGTCCAGTTCCAACCCGCATAAAGTGTTATGACATTAGCACCACCAAACTCACCAACCAAAAAACCTCCTTCGAAATCCCGGTTAATAAAATCCTCACGAGTGGAGCGACCTGTTTGATAATTATCATCACCATCAATCAAGGTCATTTGCATTTTATCTTCATGTACCCAACCTAACTTACCTCTGGGTGACTTAATTTTATACCATTGAGTCTTCTTTTTTATCAAAGTAAGTTTTTCGCCCTTTTCAACAACATGAAAAACTGGATAACCACGCCCAGGCCCTGTATGCATTTCAACAAAAGGCTCTGACACGGTTACCTGTTGCAACTCCTCATTTTCATTGGCCAAGCAATTTAAACTCATAATCAAAAACAAACATAAGCTAATTTTGAGCGGTAATTCAATCAGTCTCAATGGTTTATCCCATCTTTTTTATAAAGTCATTGCCTAGTTTTGAGGCACATCAAAAGGATTATTATAATATTGCGCGCCAATGTCCAGCCATTCTGCAATCAGTTTCATCTCTGCTTGAGAAAGCCATGCTTGATTATTAGCCTCATTATAGTGACTTCCCCCTGCACGAAATAAACGCAAAAAGCGTTGGTTAGCCTG
>CAYPMT010000008.1:0-36360 GCA_964411875.1 uncultured Kangiellaceae bacterium | reverse complement strand
TACCAGAGGCCGGACTCGAACCGGCACACTATTGCTAGCGGGGGATTTTGAATCCCCTGTGTCTACCAATTTCACCACTCTGGCATTACGAAGGCAGGCGAGCAATTATATCGAATGTTTAGGTGAATGCAATCAAGAGTCTGATTTTATTCAGGCTTTTATTCTTCAAGCCCTAAGCTTTTACTCTTCAAGACGCCTTCTCATTCAAACAGCTCTGGCTGTCCAGCGCCATAACGGGCTATTTTAGGAACACCTTCCAACATATCAATCACTGTGGTTGGTTGTTCACCCACAAAGCCGCCATCAATCACCAAATCGACTTGAGCTTGCAAGGCTTCATAAATTTCTTCAGGGTTACCTAGAGTCGAATTCTGATCAGGTAAAATTAAGCTGGTGCTCATAATAGGTTCACCCAAAGATTCTAAAAGCGCCATCACAATAGGATGATCGGGTACACGAATACCAATGGTCTTACGCTTGCTGTGTTGTAAACGATTAGGCACTTCTGGTGAAGCTCTGAGAATAAAAGTGTAAGGGCCTGGCGTATGGTTTTTGAGCACACGAAAAGCGGCATTATCAACTCTGGCGTAAATAGCTAACTCTGACAAATCACGACAAACCAAAGTGAAATTATGCGAGTTATCCAATTTGCGAATCCGACGAATTCGATCAAGTGCTTTTTTATCGCCAATATGGCAACCCAGGGCATAGCCCGAATCGGTTGGATAAACCATTAAACCACCACCACGAATAACCGCAACCGCTTGAGAAATCAAACGACTTTGAGGGTTTTGTGGATGAATTTGCAGCAAACGACTCATGGGTTCAACAATCACGCTAACTTATCAGGAGCAATAGCCTTTAATGATAGCATGGAAAATAAAAGTGTTTTGAGTTTTAAAAGCTAATAAACTTTAGGCCTGAATGACTCATGCGAATCTAAACAAAATGCGACAGCACGTGTGGTATTTCTTGAGAAACCTGAGGAAATCGACCTAAATCACTCCATGACAAACCTGGGTAGTGAAAGTCTGAACCACTCGAAGCTAACAAGTCATATTTTTTTCGCTGGACTTCTAGCCAATCCGCTTTAGCTTTATCCACACTGGGATAAGCAAGCTCTATAGCATCCCCACCTTCAGCTTTAAAACCCTCTATTAACAGGCTTAGCTTACGATTAGAAAGCGAGTAACGAGTTGGGTGAGCTAAAATACTGACTCCGCCTGCTTGACGAATTAAATCAATCACTTGATCCACTTTCATCCAGTCTTTTGCTACTTTCACTTTACCTGAGTTGCCAATATAACGCTTAAATGCTTGCTGTCTATTTTTAACATAACCTAATTCAACCAGTCCTGTGGCAATATGGCTGCGAGTCACCACTTGCTTGATCGATGCTTGTAAATAATCAAAAATACCGTCTACACCTTTTTTTAATAACTGACTGCTGATGGCTTCAGCCCTATCCCATCGTTTCACCTGCTGTTTTTTTAGCTCGCTATTAAGCCCTTGATTATCGAGTGAAACTCCCAAGCCAACAATATGCACTTCACCATAGTCAGTTAAGCTGGAAACTTCCACGCCATTAATCACTTGAATCGGTAGCTGTTTTTTATCAATCGCTTGTTGTAGATGACTGATACCATCAATACAATCATGATCCGTTAATGCCAATAAACTTATGTCACGCTCATTAGCATAATCAGCTAATGCTTCTGGCGATAATGCACCATCAGAAAAGTAGCTATGGCAATGAAAATCAAATTTCATGATTAAAGTCCATATTGGAAACTCATATTGTTCCTACTCAAAATTGATTAAAAATTTGTTATTAACTTGGCTGGCATACTAATAAAACTCACCAGAGCTTTATATAACTACGCACTATACGCCCTAACTATCTAGAAATAACTGTAAAGCCAACTACCTCTAGTGATTCTAATCTAATATGCGTACAATAGCCTCTTTTAAATAAATAGTTTGCTTTATAAATTCAATGAACTCGTCAAACCCTAATGAGAATTTAGCCACTAAGCCTAAAGCTAGTTTTTCGCAGCTTATGGTTGAACTAGGCATTTGTATTATTTTGCCAACAATGATTTTAAAAAAGCTCAGTGGTGATGCGCAATTAGGTCCCACTTGGTCTTTAGTGTTAGCACTATCCTTACCTCTCGGATTTGCTATTTATAATTTCTATAAAGAAAAGAAATTTGGTTTAGTTCCCATACTTGGCTTTGTTAATATTTTACTCACTGGCGTTATTGGGCTATTCAAACTGCCAACCGAATATATTGCGATTAAAGAAGCCGCTGTTCCTCTTGTTATTGGTGTCGCAACACTTATTTCACTGAAAACACCTTACCCTTTAGTTAAAACATTTTTATATAATGATATGGTTATGCAAACTGATAAAATAGAAGCCGCTCTAGATCAGAATAATCAACAAAAAGCCTTTGAAAAAGTTTTAACCAATGCGACTTATATGATCGCTTTTTCATTCTTAGTTTCAACCATACTTAATTATACTTTGGCGAAAATTATTGTTACCGAGCCCTCAGGTACAGAAGCGTTTAACGATCAGCTAGGCACCATGACACTCTATAGTTATCCGGTGATTGTGATCCCTTGCATGGTTATTACCATCTACGCCATGTTTTATTTATTTAAAAGTATAAAGAAGTTAACTTCGCTTAATCTCGAAGAGATTTTAAACCAAGCTTAATTAATATTCGTCACTCACTTTTATAATTAACTTTAATAACGAGGATTACCATGCTTTACGCTATTATTGCTCAAGATGTTGAAAACTCTTTACAAGACAGACTAAACGCTCGCCCCGCTCACGTCGAAAGACTGCTCGCACTTAAAGAGCAAGGTCGTCTTATTATGGCTGGCCCTCACCCAGCGATTGATTCAGCCGACCCTGGTGAAGCTGGCTTTACTGGCAGTTTGATTGTTGCTGAATTTGATAGTTTGCAAGATGCTCAAGCTTGGGCTGATGCCGACCCTTATATCGACGCGGGTGTTTATGAATCAGTAACCATAAAACCTTATAACAAAGTTTTACCTTAAACTGTTTAAGCTAACTAATAAGACCTAATAAGAACCAAATCTATGGAAAACCAAAAACGAATTGAAGTGATGACAGAAAAACTTAAGTCGTCACTCCAACCTAGTCACCTCGAAATTACTGATGATAGTCATCTACATGCAGGCCATGCAGGTGCTCAGTCGGGTAAAGGGCACTTTACTGTAATGATACAAAGTGAAAAATTTGATGGCTTAACAAAACTAAAACAACACCAGCTAATTTATCAAACACTTGGCGACATGATGCAAACCGATATTCATGCTTTATCAATTCAAATAAAAGCTTAGAGTTTATTAGCTTAAGTAGCAGAAAAAAGAAAGCGCGTTAGGGAACGCGCTTAATGGTCTTCCTTGGGAGAAAATTCAGCTTACAAAATCGTAACAACTAAACATTAAATATGCTGGATAAAGTTAAACCTTGTCTTTCCAACATAAAACGTAAACGACGTAGAGCTTCAACTTGAATTTGACGAACTCGCTCGCGAGTTAAACCAATTTCTAAACCGACTTCTTCAAGTGTTGCAGCTTCATAATTAAGCAAACCAAAACGACGTGTTAAAACTTCTTTTTGTTTACCACCTAATTGGTCTAACCAATATTCAATACTTTGTTTAAGATCTTCTTCTTGCAATCGATTAGAAGGACCACACTCTCGCTCATCGGCAATCGTATCAAGTAATGACTTATCATTATCGATACCAACACAAGAGTCGACGGATGAAACACGTTCATTTAAACCAAGCATTCTTGATACTGTCTCAACTGGCTTGTCTAGCTTTTCTGCAATTTCTTCTGCGGTTGGTTCATGATCAAGTTTTTGCGCTAATTCTCTTGAAGCTCTTAAATAAACATTTAATTCTTTAACCACATGAATCGGTAAACGAATGGTACGGGTTTGATTCATAATAGCGCGCTCAATGGTTTGACGTATCCACCAAGTAGCATAAGTTGAAAAACGGAAGCCTCTTTCTGGATCAAACTTTTCTACCGCACGAATTAATCCCAGATTACCTTCTTCAATTAAATCAAGTAAGGCTAATCCACGATTGTTATAGCGACGAGCAATTTTAACCACTAAACGAAGATTGCTTTCAATCATACGCTTGCGTGAAGCTTCACAACCTTTTAATGCTTTACGCGAAAAGTAGACTTCTTCTTCAGCGCTTAATAAAGGTGAGGCACCAATTTCACCCAAGTACATTTGAGTCGCATCAAAACTGCTTTCTCTCTCATAATGGGTTGGTTTTTCAGTCTCTTGCTCAGAAACCTCTTCGAGCTCGAGCATATTGTTATTGGGTTCTTCAATCTCAACTTCAGCTGCTTTTTGACTTGTCATGGCTTTGCTCTCCGCCTTAAGGGCAAATAAACCCAGAAACAAAACTACTTAGTTTTTAAGTTTTTTTGAGCCCTAATTTGTTATAAAGATCTATATTATTTTTAGTGTTAAGTTAACTTATTGAAAAACCAACAATTTAACTCAACGGTGTAATCCTGCTATTTAGTTTATCGGCAAACTTTTATATAACTTTAGGTTTTAAAAAAAATATTTTTCAATTATTTTTATTACTGCTTAGGCAAGTAGTTTAATGGATCAACTGGTTTACCTTTATAACGAATCTCAAAATACAATTTATCTCGCTGAGAGCCACTATTGCCAACATCAGCAATCTTCTCACCGGCTTTAACATATTCATTTTCATTAACATAAACTTTATTGTTATGTGCATAAGCACTTAAGTAGTCATTAGAATGTTTGATAATGACCAGATTGCCATAGCCTCTTAAACCCTTCCCTTTATAAACCACCTGCCCCGGCGCTGAGGCTCTAACCGGTTGACCTTTTTTTGCCGCAATGGCTAAACCTTTGTTAGCTTGAGCTGAAAAATAACTAATCACCTGACCATTAGTTGGCCATATCCAATTAATCGGCTTTAATTGATTGGAAGGTTTTCTTTTGGGACTTTTGGCTTTTTCTGATAACGCAACTTTAGAGCTACTCTGAGGCTTAGGTTTACTTTGATGTTTAGGAGACAGTTTCGTTGACGCCGGTGGCTTTTGCTTAACCGCCAGCGGTGAGTCTTTGATTTGCTTATAATGCGTTAGGCTTACTGGATTCGTTAGTACTTCACGGTTCAATGCAGCAATCAATGAGTTCGCATCAAAAATAGGTGCATCGATTGTTTCAATCAAACGTAACTTTTGCCCAGGATAAATGTTGTTATTTTTAAGGCGGTTAATTCGAACTATTTCACGATGGTTTAATGCATACTGCCATGCAATCGAAAACAAAGTATCACCCGACTTAACCAAATAAACTGTCGGCCTTTTATTGGATTGAGCATAAGTTACTGTTTTCTGTCCAACTGTTGGTTTCTGCTGAAAGGCTGGCTTAGAGGCATTCGCGTAACGATTTGACTGAGAAGCGTTAATATCAACAACTGGTGCGGGTTTTAATGAATGGGCACAAGCCATTATTAAACAACAACCAACAAGCATTACATTCACTCGTAAAATTAACCGAGCAACTGTCAAGTCTAATGGTCGTTTACCCAAAAATATCATGTCTTAGTTAAAGTTCTTATCGATTATTAATAAGTTCAGACTCAATAACAGATTGAAGCCTAATCCATTGTTAACTCTTTTTGTTATTCCTTCAACTTAAATCGTCCTATAAATAAATTACCAATAAAAAACCCGACATTTAGCAATACTAAATATGTCGAGTTCAGAGAATAGTATATTAATAAAAGTTAAGTTAGCAAGCATTCTTAAAAAATAAATTAAGAAAGTGCGTTAATTTATTGTTTTATATAAACATTCAGTAATATTTGTATATAAAATAGGCTAAAACAGACAATATAACGACAGCCCAACCCAAATAATCAATAATTTGGTGAAGCTTTTTCTCCATTTTTTCACCACCAAGCACAATCAAACCCGCAACCAAATAAAAACGACCGGCACGTCCAACAATTGAAGCTAGTGTAAATTCATATAATGATATAGGAATTATCCCTGCACTAATTGTGACCAACTTATAGGGAATAGGTGCAAAGGCCGCCAAAAAAACAACCCAAGCACCATCTTGACCGACTTGATCGGCAACCGCTTTAAATTTTTCCATCTTTCCAACAGAAACTAAAACGGGTTCAATCAATGATTCAAATAGAAAAAGACCAAGAAAATAACCAAAGATACCACCTAATACACTCGTAACTGTCGCGATAAAAGCATAATGCCAAGCTTTATCAAGCCGCGACAAACACATTGGGGCTAACATCACATCAACGGGGATAGGAAATATCACCGACTCAGCAAAGCTCATGGTTCCTAGATAATAACTTGCACGGGGATGTTTCGACCAGCCCATGCAAGTCTCATACATTTTACTAAAAATTCTCATCTAACCGTGCCGCCAAGCAAAGGAACAAACTTGACCTCTTCAACTTGCATAGAAGAAATTTCTTGATCGGTTTTTTCTAATAAGTGCAACTGTTGGTTTCCATTTGGCATAGTCACCGGTATAACCATTCGACCACCAACAGCTAATTGCTCGATTAATGCCGCTGGAATATTGTCCGGTGCTGCTGTAACAATAATCGCATCAAAAGGGGCTTCTTCTGGCCAACCTAAATAACCATCACCATGACGATAAGCCACATTATAAAGGTTCAATAATTTAAAACGCTCGGCCGCTTTTTTTAGCAACCCTTCGATACGCTCTATGCTGTAAACCCATTTAGCAACGCCAGCTAATACTGCCGTTTGATAACCACAGCCAGTGCCAACTTCTAAAACATTTTTCATCGGACCGCTCATAACCAATAGTTCAGTCATTCGCGCAACAATATATGGCTGCGAAATTGTCTGACCCATACCTATAGGTAATGCCGTATTTTCATAGGCTCTATGCGCCAAGGCTTCGTCAATAAAAAGATGTCTCGGTACTTTTTCCATGACCGATAATACCGACTGTTCAATAATGCCTTTTTCTTTTAAATGTTGAACGAGGCGACTTCGAGTTCTTTGTGAAGTCATGCCTATGCCTGTGATATTTGCTTTTCCCATCAAGGTAATTTCCAATAGACTCTATATAAGAAGGTCAATAGACCCTGAAGTGAGAGACAGTTAATTTTATTGTTATCATTTTATTTAATAAGCTCGCTAACTTACAGCTGATCGATCCACTGCTTAACTGAGTCAAAACTAGCATAAGCTGTAAAGTCCACAACTAACGGAGTAATCGATACAAAGCCTTTTTCAACGGCATAAAAATCAGTGCCATCAGCATCATCCTGAGGCTTACTAGCCGGACCTATCCAAAAGACTTCTTTACCGCGTGGATCTTGAGCTGGCACTATCGTATCAGCTCTGTGACGAGAACCCAAGCGAGTTAGACGATAACCTTTAATTTGCTCTAAAGGTAAGTCGGGGACATTAACATTGAGTACTGTATTTGAAGACGTTGGAAAAGACTGTAGCTGAGATAACAGATTTAGTGCAACTTGAGCCGCTGTCATATAGTGTGTTGGTGGACGACCTACTAAAGATATTGCCATAGCTGGAAACCCTAAGCTACGCCCTTCCATAGCCGCCGCAACGGTTCCTGAGTAAAACACATCATCACCTAAATTAGCCCCGTCATTAATGCCTGAAAGGATCATATCTGGTTGTGTTTGCATTAATCGATGTGAACCTAAATGAACACAATCACACGGCGTTCCGTCAACCGAATAAAAACCATTTGCTAAACTTTCGCAGCGTAGTGGCCTGGTCAAGGTTAATGCGCTACTACTCCCACTACGGTTCTCACTTGGCGCAACTACGGTAACCTGATGTTCAGTAGCAATAACTTCAGCAAGTGCTTCAATACCAGGTGCCTTAGCGCCATCATCATTACTAATTAATAAATTAAATTTTTGCTTTGTCACTCGCTTAGTTCCTAATTAAATTTACATACTCAGCGAAGCATCATTAACTTGAATGAGCTCTCTCAACAATGAAGTCGCAAAACTGCCTGTTGGCAAACTAAATTTAAACAATAATGATTTTTCATCCAACGAGGTTACCTGTAAGTTATTCGGTATCACTCGCATCAATCGACGCGCTGATAAAACTTTCTCCTTAGTTAAGCCTTGTAACCAAAGCTCATAATCTTGTATCACTTGTTTTTCCATTGCCAAAGCATCACCCTGAGCTTCTGAATAACCTTTGCCTGCTAACCAACCGCTAATATGCAAATCACCTTCTGCAAAACGACGCTTCGACTCCTCATCTAGCTGTTCACAAACAAAAAAACTACGTGAATCGGCAAAACCTAAACAATCACCAGGTATAACTTTACTCCACAAGTCCTGTTTAATTCTTTCTCCGACCATTAAATTAAACAAATAAGATCGCGCTGCTGATAAATAAAGGCTTCGCTGATTTTTAGATGGCTTTCTCGACAATTGCCCAGTTAATAATCGTTCAGCTTGACTCAAATTTTGAGCATTACGGCCAAAACGTTGGTAACCAAAATAATTAGGAAAACCATTTTTTTTAACACACTCAATGGCTGATTCATCGATTTTACCAGAAACATCTCTCACAATAATTTCAAAATGATTATATTTAATTGCACCTTGCTTGAGTTTTTTATTATGACGTTTATTCTCAATCACTCTAAAGTCATCTTTAAATGAAGCGTCCTTTAAGCTTTCAAGCGAAACGCTTTTCCCTGGCAGATGTAAGCTAAACCATTGGCGAGCAATACTGTGACGATCTTTTCGTCCAGCATAACCAATTTCTTTACTCGTTAAACTAAAGTGTTGTTTTAGTTGTCTCACAACCCACTCGGTATTACATCCCTGCTTTTCGATCAGCAAAAATAAATGCTCACCACTGCCCGAGGGTGAAAAAGATAATTCTTCGGTAACAATAAAGTCGCTATGGTGCTGACGAATACTTCCATTCAGCAAAGGTTGGGAGTTAACACTGGGTAAATCAGCAAGTATCTTTTCAAAAAAATTCGCTGAAGAAATATCAGACTCTAAGTTATCAGTCACTGTTGGTTAATAAGGTCACTGCTTGAACGGCCATGCCTTCTTTACGGCCGACATAACCAAGCGTTTCAGTTGTGGTGGCTTTAACACTAACCTGATCAACTGAGATGTGCAAATCCTCGGCAATATTTTCTCGAATTTTTGCAATATAAGGTGCCATACGAGGCGTTTGTGTTACAACAGTAACATCGAGGTTATTAATCGCGTAACCAGCTTGTTCAATCATAGCGTAAACTTTTGTTAGCATTTTACGGCTATCGATATTAGCTAAAGTTTCATCGGTATCAGGAAAGTGCAGACCAATATCCCCCAGTGCCGCAGCACCTAATATCGCATCGCAAATAGCATGTAAAATGACGTCACCATCGGAGTGAGCACGTAGCCCAATATGGTTTTCAATCGTCTCACCACCTAATACAAGTGGTTTATTACCACCAAAAGCATGAACATCGAAGCCATGTCCTATACGAATCACCTGACTTTCCTTTTTATGATTATTAGAGGAATATGGGAATGTTGTTTGAACATATTTTTTTAGACCTCTCTAAACGAGATTTATTCTAATCGGTCAACTAATTTGGTGCAAGGCTTAATCGTTTAACTTTTAACTATTTAGCTAATATTAGGAACATAGTCTAAATATAACTACAAATTCATCGCAAAATATAAAATTAAGATTCATTGATATTAAGCAATAGTATCCAAAAGTTTACTCTATTGCTAAAATAACAATATATAAAAAATCGCACCCCAAAATTTGGGAATAGATTCAAAAAATCCTAGGAGCTACCAATTATGTTCGAACACCTAGATGCATTACCGGCTGATTCGTTACTCGGTCTTATTGCTGCTTATCGTCAAGATCCTAATCCCAGTAAAGTCGATTTAGGTGTTGGTGTATACAAAGATGAATCAGGTCATACTGCTATTATGAAAGCCATTCAGAAAGCGGCTCAACAACATGCTGAAACCGAAGACTCTAAAACCTACATTGGCCCAGGTGGCGTACCAGGTTTTGCCGATGCTATAAAACAGCTACTTTTAGGAGAACAATCCGTTAGCATAGCCGACAAGCGATTAGCCGCACTGCAAACACCCGGAGGTTGTGGTGCATTACGTGTTGCTGCTGAGCTATTAGTACTACTAAAAGATAAGCCAACCGTTTGGGTCAGTGATCCAACTTGGGCTAATCACATGCCGCTGATTGAATCAGCCGGCCTAAAAATTAAAACTTACCCCTACTTTGATGCTGCAACTGGCGTCGTTAATTATCAAGCGATGGATGAAAAACTTGCACAGCTAGGACCAACTGATGTTGTTTTACTACATGGTTGCTGCCATAACCCAACTGGCGCTGATCTTTCATTTGAAAATTGGCAAACCATTACTGAACGAGCACTTAAGCAAGGCTTTATACCTTTTGTTGATTTAGCTTACCAAGGCTTAGGTGATGATCTAGATGAAGATGCCAAAGGCTTACGTTATTTATCTGAACGAGTTGAAGAAATGTTAATTGCGACTTCTTGTTCAAAAAACTTTGGCTTATATCGGGAGCGTGTCGGCTGTTTACTGGTCCAAACTAAAAATGCCACCCAAGCACAAGCCATTCAAACTCAAATTCAAAGCATTGCCAGAGGTATTTACTCTATGCCACCAGCCTACGGTGGGTTTTTAGTTAATATTATCTTAAATGATCAGAAGTTGAAAACGGAATGGACCGAAGAGCTGGCTAATATGGCTACTCGAATAAAATCATTACGGTCAGGTTTATTAGAACAAATTCAAGCCCATAATATTCAACAAGACTTTAGCTTTATTACTCAACAAAAAGGTATGTTTACTTATTTAGGTATTACTCCTGAGCAGGTGGTTGAATTACGTGAAAAGTATTCCATTTATATGGCTAATTCTAGTCGTATAAATGTAGCAGGATTAAACAACCAATGTTTGGGTTATGTCGCCGAGTCGCTTAAAGCCGTGATTTAAATTTTTAAGAGTGTCGCGCTCTTCTTTGGGAGCGCTCAATGACTAAACTGATCTCGAATTTAGATAAAAAATCAACTTGAGTTCAGACTAAGAAAATCTAAAAAGCTTTGACCTTAAAAATTTACTTTCTTTTAGCGGCTTTTCTTTTAGCCGCTTTATAGTAAGGCATCATTTTCGGAACTAATTTTTTTAAATCGCTCTGTCGTGTTGCAGGCGAAGGATGCGTACTTAAAAACTCTGGCGGCCTTCCACCACCAACTTGAGCCATTTTTTGCCAAAGTGTTACCGCAGCATTGGGGTTATAGCCTGCTTTAGCCGCTAGTTCGATACCAATTATATCTGCCTCAGTTTCACCCGTTCGGCTATTCGGCAAAGTCAAAGCCAACTGAGCCGCTTGTGCTGCTAACCCCATATTTTCCTGAGAAATTACTCCCGTGGCCTGTAAGATAGATAGACCTAAATTATTAACCATAGCTATCGACATACGCTCAGCAGAATGATTCGCTAAAGCATGTGAAATTTCATGCCCCATAACTTGGGCAATTTCATCATCCGTAGCTTTTAACTTCAAAATAAGCCCTGTGTAGATCGCCATTTTTCCACCGGCCATACACCAAGCATTCACTGTTTTTGGATCATCAATCACCTTAACACTCCATTGCCAGTTTTTTGTGTCTGGACGTAATAAAATTGCTTGTTTAATTAAACGCTGAGTAATGTCATTAACTTGACTCACGATAGCAGGGTTATTATCAAGCTTTCCTTTTTCTTTAAACGGAGCCAAAGTATCAAGATAAGCCTTTTTAGAAGCAGCAATCGCACTATTTTCTGATACTAACAAGGCTTGTTTACGTCCAGCAATATTAGTAGCACAAGCGGATAATAAGCTGAACATTAATCCTAATAACAGAAGTTTTAATGGCGCATTGATTTTCATTACTAGCAACTCCTAATAAGAGGAAATAAGGAAGTTAAGATAACAGATTTCGACTGAAACACAAATCTGTAAGAAAGCCCCATAACAAAAAGCCATAGCAATATGGCTGAGCATTGGTGACTAAACATTAATACATTAAAGAACCGCTTAATTTACTGTTTAATAGTTTCTTCTTTTTTCTCATGGATATCAAACACAAGCTCTTTGGCTTTTTTATCATAACCGACAGAAACTTGCCCCCCGTTGGCTAAACGACCAAACAAGAGCTCTTCAGCCAATTCTCGTTTAATTTTTTCACGCATAACGCGAGCCATAGGTCGTGCACCCATTTTAGGATCAAAACCTTCTTCGGCTAACCAATTTCTTGCGTCTTGAGTCACTTCAAGCGAAACGCCTTTATTATCAAGTTGACTTTGTAACTCAACAATAAATTTATCGACAACTGAGCAAATAACATCTTTACTAAGCGAATCAAACCAAACAATTGCATCAAGTCGGTTTCTGAACTCTGGTGTAAATACGCGATTAATAACTTCTAAGTTATCTTTTTCTTTTGAATGCTCTTGGAATCCAATACCTGGCTTTTCTAATTCAGCTGCACCCGCATTGGTTGTCATTACTAAAATCACATTACGAAAATCCGCTTTACGACCATTGTTATCGGTTAAAGCACCATGATCCATCACTTGTAATAACAAGTTATAAACATCGTTATGGGCCTTTTCAATTTCATCGAGTAAAATAACCGAGTAAGGATTTTTAGTTACCGCTTCAGTTAATAAACCACCTTGATCATAACCAACATAACCTGGAGGCGCACCAATTAAACGCGATACCGTATGAGCTTCCATATATTCAGACATATCAAAACGAATAAACTCAATACCCATAATTTTAGCTAACTGCTTAGTCACCTCAGTTTTACCAACACCAGTTGGTCCCGCAAACAAGAAGCTACCAATTGGTTTATCTTCAAGACCTAAACCAGAACGAGATAATTTCATTGCATTCGTTAAAGTGTCAATCGCTTTGTTTTGACCAAAGACCACCATTTTAAGATTTTTATCTAAATTCTTAAGGGATTTTTTATCATCAACAGAAATAGTTTTTGCGGGAATTTTAGCTATCTTAGAAATAATGTTTTCAATATCTTGAACTGAAATTTTTATATCACGATCTTCATCAAGCAGTTGTCGGCTAGCACCAGCTTCATCGATAACATCAATAGCCTTATCTGGTAGCTGTCGATCATTAATATAGCGGGCCGATAAATTAACCGCCGAATCAATCGCTGCATCAGAATAAACAACATTATGATGTTCTTCATAACGTGAACGTAAACCTTTAAGAATACTAATAGTGTCAGCAATGCTCGGCTCATCAATATCAACTTTTTGGAAACGTCTTGCTAAGGCACGATCTTTTTCAAAAATACCCCGGTACTCCTGAAAAGTTGTTGAGCCCATACACTTGAGTTCACCATTGGCAAGCATTGGCTTAATCAAATTCGATGCATCCATTACACCACCTGATGCTGAACCTGCACCAATAATGGTATGAATTTCATCAATAAATAATACTGAGTTTGGTTTAGCTTTTAACTCGGCCAAAACCGCTTTAAGACGCTTTTCAAAATCACCTCGGTATTTTGTACCTGCAAGTAAAGCACCTAAATCAAGTGAATAAATTTGACAGTCTTGGATAACCTGAGGAACTTCATCATCAACGATACGTTTCGCTAAACCTTCTGCAATAGCCGTTTTACCAACACCAGCATCGCCAACAAAAAGTGGGTTATTTTTTCGTCGACGAGATAAAATTTGAACTGCTCGCTCAATTTCATGATCACGACCAATTAACGGATCAATCTTTCCATCTTTAGCCATTTGATTCAAATCAAAGGTGTAAGAGGCTAAAGCACCTGGCTGTTTAGTGGTTTTTTCTTTTTGTGATAATTCATCAAATTCAATACTTTCTGTTTCAAGCTCATCACTTTGAATTTTAGAAATACCATGTGAAATATAATTCACAATATCTAAACGAGAAATATCTTGCTGTTGTAAAAACTGAACGGCTTGACTCTTTTGCTCACTATAAATCGCAACAAGAATATTGGCACCAGTCACTTCTTTTTTACCAGAAGACTGCACATGAAATACCGCTCTTTGCAAAACACGTTGAAAGCCAAGTGTTGGTTGAGTATCAACTTCACCTGCTTCTTCGGGCAAAATATGACTAGTCTCTAAAATAAACTGTGTAAGTTGACCATGTAACTTTTGAATATCCGCACCACAAGAGCGAAGCACATTGACAGCATGCTTATTATCAAGCAGTGCGAGCAATAAATGTTCAACAGTCATAAACTCATGACGTTTTTCTCTAGCATCAGCAAACGCCAAATTTAACGTTAGTTCTAAATCTTTACTCAACATAATCTACACCTTATCTATACTGCTTTAAGCATCTAAACAGTCTCACTCTGCCTCTAAATAACACATGAGAGGATGCTCGTTTGCCCTTGCATAATCAGTCACTTGGGCTACTTTCGTTTCGGCCATTTCAGCCGTATATATGCCTGCTGTTGCTTTACCCTCATAATGTACTTTGAGCATTATTTGAGTTGCTTGTTCCATATTTTTGTAAAAAAACACTTTCAGAACCTGAACAACAAAATCCATAGGGGTATAGTCATCATTTAATAAGATAACTTTATACATTTTAGGATGCTCGGTTTCCGGCTCAACTTCGGCTACCGCAACACCGGGTTCTTCTTGCTCGCGATGATTTTCGTCGCTCATAATTTAATTCTAGTCAATTAAGTGAAATTTGCATATTTTCTAACTTCTATTCTATATCAAGAATAATGGGATATAACCAGCTTTTTTCAACCCACCCTTCACTTTTTTAAGATATAAAATAATGTAAAGGTAACTAATGCTTATTCTAAAAGGACTCTTCTTGACTTTATATTACTTTTATGACATAAATCCTCGTTACCTGTTTAGGTAAACTATCAGTAGGCTTAGAAAATTAAAAAAAGGGCCCTTTATCTCTTTTTTTAACCTACTGGTTGTATAATTTCAGTCAGGTACTAGAAGGAGCAAAAAATGGCAACAGGTACTGTAAAGTGGTTCAACAATGCTAAAGGCTATGGTTTTATTCGTCCTGATAATGGTGGAGAAGATATCTTCGCTCATTATTCCACAATTGAGATGGATGGGTATAAAAGTCTGAAAGCAGGCCAAGAAGTCAATTATGACACTTGTGAAGGTCCAAAAGGCTTACATGCTCAAGATATAACACCGACAGGCTCTATTTCAGAACTAACTCCTGAAAGCTAAGCCTTAGGCTCAAAATTTGAGTAAAGCTCCCTTATAAAGAAGCTTTATTTAATAAGAATCTCATCTTGCAAAGGTTTTGCAGTCTTTTTTTTGTCATCAAATAAGACCCAAGAAAACCTCTCTAAGCTAAATTTCTACTAATTATTTGCCCTTTTTGCTTATGCAATGTTGAAAACTATTGCTGTCTTTAACACATAAAAGGATAAAACTATCTTGGTAACCTAATATAGCAAATCGATATATTTATCAAAGTTTTTTCCTATACCGGTTCTTCAGGTTTACCCCATTCTAAGCTTTACTCAAGCTTTTGCAATGCCTGGTTAAATAACTCACTTGGTCTCATTGCTTGAACAGCTAAAGCTTCATCTGCTTTATAGTAACCTTTAATATCAACCGCTTTTCCCTGAATATCGATTAACTCTGCTAAAATTTGACTCTTATTATCTAGTAAATCTTTTGCAAAATCAGCAAAGTAAGCTTTAAGCTCTGCATCTTTATTCTGCTCAGCTAATGCCTTTGCCCAGTAAAGTGTCAAATAAAAGTGACTGCCTCGAGTATCCAGCTCGCCAGACTTTCTGCGTGGCGAGCAATTGTTAGCCAAAACAGCTTCTGTTGCTTCATCAAGTGTATCTGCTAAAACCTGTGCTTTAGCATTACCAGTTGTTTCACTCAAATGCTCTAAAGAGGCTGCTAACGCCAAAAACTCACCTAATGAGTCCCAACGTAAATGATTTTCCTGTTCAAACTGTTCTACATGCTTAGGGGCTGAACCACCGGCTCCGGTTTCAAATAGTCCGCCACCGTTCATTAAAGGTACGATGGACAACATTTTTGCACTTGTACCCAACTCTAAAATAGGGAAAAGATCCGTTAAATAATCTCTCAACACATTACCCGTCACAGAAATCGTATTTTGGCCTTGTTTGATTCTTTGTAAACTAAAGCGTGTCGCTTCAACCGGTGCCATGATTTTAATATCTAATCCGTCTATATCATGCTGAGGTAAATAGGCTTCAACTTTTTTAATTAATTGCGCATCATGTGCTCTCTCACTATTCAACCAAAAAATAGCTGGTGTATCCGTTAAGCGAGCTCGTTTAACTGCAAGCTTAACCCAGTCTTGTATAGGCGCATCTTTAACTTGACACATACGCCAAATATCACCCTTCTCAACTTGGTGAGAAATTAATACCTGTCCATTTTGATCAACAACTCTTACCTCACCATTGGTTGGTATTTGAAATGTTTTATCATGCGAACCATACTCTTCAGCTTTTTGAGCCATCAAACCAACATTAGGAACGCTCCCCATAGTGGTCGGGTCAAAAGCCCCATGCTCTTTACAAAAATTAATCGTTTCTTGATAAACGCCGGAATAACAACGGTCAGGAATAACTGCTACCGTATCTTGCTGTTGCCCTTGCTTATTCCACATTTGTCCAGAGCTACGAATCATAGCCGGCATAGAAGCATCGACAATCACATCGGAAGGAACATGTAAGTTAGTAATCCCCTTGTCAGAATTAACCATCGCTAAATCAGGACGCTTGGTATAAACTGCTTGGATATCCGCTTTAATTTCATCTTGCTTATCTTGTGGTAGATCTTTAATACAAGTGTAAATATCACCAATACCATTATTAACATTAACACCTATTTCATCAAACAACTCAGCGTGTTTGTTTAAAACTTCTTGATAAAAAACTGTAGCAACATGGCCAAAAATAATTGGATCGGACACCTTCATCATGGTCGCTTTTAAGTGCAATGAAAATAACAAACCTTTTTCCTTCGCCTGATTAATTTCTTTTTCGATAAAAGCAGATAACGATTTTTGGCTCATCATGGTGGCATCAATAATTTCGCCAGCTTGAACGGCTAAGTTTTCTTTTAATGTTGAAACATGACCATCGCCATCGACTAACTCAACTTTAAGACTATTTTCTTTATCTAAAGTTACCGACTGCTCATTAGCAAAAAAATCACCCTCAGACATGCTAGCCACATAAGATTTTGAATCTGCACTCCAAGCCCCCATGCTATGAGGATTTTTACGCGCATAATTTTTAACCGCCATAGGTGCTCGCCGATCAGAGTTACCCTCTCTTAAAACCGGGTTAACCGCACTACCTTTAATTTTATCGTAGCGAGACTTAATTTCTTTTTGCTCTGCTGTATTAGGCTCATCAGGATAATCCGGTAAAGCATAGCCTTGGTCTTGCAGCTCTTTAATGGCTTCTTTTAACTGGGGAATTGAAGCACTAATATTAGGCAACTTAATAATATTAGTCTCAGGCTCTAAAACTAACGTACCTAGATGAGATAGGTCATCGGCTATTTTTTGGCCTTCTTGCAAAGAGTCAGGAAAACTCGCCATGATTCTAGCCGCCAAAGAAATATCGCTCGTTTCAACAAGAATATCTGCCGCCTTGGCAAACTTTTGAATAACTGGCAGCAAAGAATAGGTCGCTAACGCGGGGGCTTCATCAGTTTTAGTGTAAATAATTTTAGAAGTTGCCATTGAGTTTTCCTAGTTAGATATGCATTTGTTTAATCAAAAATAGAATTTCGATAGTTTACCAGAATAAGTCTAGCAAATTATTAGATTTATTGGGTACTTTAGGTGCTTAAAGAGTGAGAGTCTAATTCTTCATCATAATTAAAAAAGCCACCTGGTAGGTGGCCTTTTTAATTTCTTATTGGTTCTTAACGAACCTCAATATGGCGGAGAGATAGGGATTTGAACCCTAGAAGGGCTATTAACCCTTGCCGGTTTTCAAGACCGGTGCATTCGACCACTCTGCCATCTCTCCAAACTGTTTAGTATACAGATAGCATCTTGCAATTTAGGCGCAGCATACTACCGGAATATTCCTTATTGGAAAAGCCTTAACGTTAAAAAAATTGAAATATTCCCTTCAAAAGAAACCTCTTACTAAAATATTGTTACATTTTAGGTAAAATACTTGACCTAGGCACTTGGTTTATTTACTTTATGCCTATATATTATAGCTTATACCTGTATCAATTAATTGTTTATCGGAGGAGTACGATAATGCGAAACAACTCACCAGCGATTGAAAGAAGTCGAAGTTCTATTGAAATTAATAAAGTTCTCAAGAATACCTATTTGTTGTTATCCGCAACTTTCGTGTTCTCGGCCATCATGGCGGCAGTATCCACAATGTTAGAAATGCCTTCCATGACTTACTTAATATGTATTGGTATTTCATTTTTACTGATGTTCTTTGTATTACCTAAAACGGCAAACTCTGCTAGCGGTATCGGTGTCGTTTTTGCAATAACTGGCTTACTTGGCTTTGGTATTGGCCCACTACTTAACCATTACCTGAGCTTATCCAACGGAACCCAAATTGTTGGTACTGCACTAGCTGGCACAGGATTAATTTTCTTTGCACTTTCTGGCTATGCATTAACTACAAAGAAAGACTTTAGTTTCATGGGTGGTTTTTTGATGGTTGGCCTTTTGGTTGCATTAGTGGCATCACTAGCCAATATTTTCTTAGCGATTCCTGCTCTATCATTGGCCATCTCAGCCGTTGTTATATTAATTATGAGTGGTTTCATTTTATATGATACAAGCCAAATGATTCACAGGCCTGAGTCAACCAACTACATTATGATGACTGTTGCGTTGTTTCTTAATATATTCAATATTTTTACAAGCTTGCTTCATTTGCTTGGTTTTGCTAGTGACGATTAAAATTCACCACTTGTTATTCATTAAAAGGCTCCTTAGGGAGCCTTCTTTTTAGGTATTCAACTGAGGATAAAAAAATGGACTGGATGAAGATTGGCTCTGCCATTTTAATGATTGCATTTATTGCGGTAGTATTTCCTCGGGCGATGCATATGTTAAAACATAGCCCCAAGGGTACTCAAAAGGATTGGCTGGGAGCTATAGCTATTTTAGGTGCTATTAGTTTATTTATTTGGTTATTGATGAAAAGCGTATGATATTTTATCTTCGTCATTACGTAAAAAAGCCGACTTAACGTCGGCTTCTTTATTCTTACTTGTCCAGCAGTTCTGAAATAAATAATAACTAAACAACACCGTAAGCCAACATAGCGTTTGCAACTTTTACAAAGCCAGCAATATTAGCGCCTTTAACATAATCAATTGTATCACCACCCTTATCACCATATTGTAAGCATTGGTCATGAATATCTTTCATTATTGACTTCAAACGGTCATCAACTTCTTCTCTTGTCCAAGATATACGTAGACTGTTTTGAGACATTTCTAAACCTGAAACCGCTACGCCACCGGCATTAGATGCTTTACCCGGCGCATAAAGTACTTTAGCCTTTTGAAAAACATGAATCGCATCAATATAGGTTGGCATATTAGCACCCTCAGAAACAGCGATAATACCATTAGTTGCCAACTTTTTAGCATCTTCAACATCAATTTCATTTTGAGTCGCACAAGGCAAGGCAACATCACACTTAACGCCCCAAGGTTTTTCACCAGGGAAAAATTCACAAGCATATTTATCCGCATACTCTTTAATACGGCCACGTTTAACGGTTTTAAGTTCAATAAGAAACGCAAGCTTGTCTTCATCAATACCAGCAGGATCATAAATGTAACCCGAAGAGTCAGACATAGTGACAACTTTACCGCCTAGCTGAATGACTTTTTCAGTGGCATACTGAGCAACGTTACCCGAACCAGAAACTACAACCGTTTTACCCTTAATTGAATCACCTTTATGCTGAAGCATCAATTCCGCAAAATAAACCGCGCCATAACCCGTTGCTTCAGTACGAATTAAACTACCACCAAACTCTAATGATTTGCCGGTTAATGTACCGGTAAACTCATTTTCTAAGCGCTTATACTGACCATATAAATAACCAATTTCACGAGCACCAACACCAATATCACCAGCTGGCACATCACGGTTAGCGCCGATGTGCTTGTGTAGTTCAACCATAAATGACTGACAAAAACGCATAACTTCTCGATCAGACTTACCCTTAGGATCAAAATCTGAACCACCTTTACCACCACCCATAGGCAAGGTGGTTAAGCTATTTTTAAATACCTGCTCAAAGCCTAAAAACTTTAAAACACTTTGGTTCACTGTTGGATGAAAACGCAAACCGCCTTTATAAGGACCAATCGCACTATTATATTGAACTCGATAACCACGATTAACGTGAATGTTACCTTCGTCATCTGTCCAAGAAACTCTAAACGAAACCACTCGGTCAGGCTCAACCATCCGTTCAAGGATAGCTGCTTGCTTATATTTAGGGTTTTCATTAACAAAGGGAATAATATCTTCAGCAACTTCTTGAACGGCTTGATGAAACTCAGTTTCACCAGGGTTTTTATCTTTTATTTGTTGCATGAAGCTATTTATATCTAAAGGTTTTGTGCTCATTTTTTCGTTTCCTTTAACTACTACCAGAATGGCCTAATTTCATCATATTTAATATCATCACGAATTATCTATGCAGAACTTTCGCAAGGAGATTAGACCAGTGAATTTTTAGCCGAATAATGACAGAAAAAGCTCTATTTGTCTAAAACTTGATTTAAATTTCAGACTCCATGAGAATATAGGCTCAAATTTTACTAATTTAAACCTTATGCCAATATCTTTTTGCATCTTAATTACAGGCTCTCCAACCAATAGCCAAGCCCATTTATCTGCCTTGCGATTTAGCAAGGCTGTGGTAAAACAAGGTCATCGAGTAATAAAAGTATTCTTTTATCAAGAAGCCGTACATGTGGCAAACCTGCTAATAAAAAAGCCTAGTGATGAAAACCAACTATCTGAAAACTGGGCTAACTTTGCTGAGCAAAATAATATTGCGTTAGAAGCTTGCATCACTGCCAGTGAGCGTCGTGGAATAATAAACCACGAAAATAATGAGTCGCTACCTAATACTTGTTCTAATATGCACCCAGCATTTTCTTCAGTCGGCCTTGCGCAACTCGTTAAAACAACCAAACAACCAGAATTAAAACTGATTCACTTTAAATAAGGCTTATCTGCTCAATCGCATAAAATTATGAATAACCTCGTTAGCATTATTATTTCACAACCGCCGATTTCAATGATTGACACGAAAGAAGCGATTGATCTCGGTCTAGTTTTCGCCGCATTTGAACAATCGGTTAATTTTATTTTTATTAATCAAGGCGTGCTTCACTTACTTAATAACCAAGATACCAAAGCGATTGACGATAAACTGCACGATCGCCAATTAAAAGCATTGCCTTTTTACGAGATTGAAACCATTTATGCTGAAGCTGAGAGCTTAGCTGAGTATCGTTTAACGTCTGATCATTTGATTGAAACGGTTAAATGCTTAGATACCCAATCTATTCATAAACTGGTTAATCAATCCAAACAAACATTTGTTTTTTAACGAAAGAGAATGAACCCTATGGCAAAACTACATTTGATTAGTCATCATATTTCTCTTGATGAATTACAAAAAAACCTTCAACGTTATGCTCAAACGGATGACCACCTGCTATTTATTGGTGATGCTTGTATTTGTGTCACCAATCAGACTTTCAGTGATTATTTGTCAACAATTGACTTTTCTATTTCTGCATTATCTGCTGACTGTCAGTGCCGTGGAATTAGTGAGCGATTGGCTAAACAAGTGCAACAAATTTCTGATGAAAAAATGGTTGAGTTAACCCTTACATATCACCCAGTGATTAGCTGGTAATTAGATGCGATTAAAATAGATTATGTCATTACCCGCTCATATCAAAACGGACCAAGAAGGTTACTTGCTCGACTCATCACAATGGAGTGAAACCATCGCAGAACTTATTGCCCAAGAAGAGTTAATTGGATTAACACCTGACCACTGGCAAGTCATTCACTACGTCCGTCAATTTTATGAAGCCTTTAATACCAGCCCATCTATTCGACCACTGGTAAAGTATTTATCGACCGTTTTGCCACCAGAAAAAACTGGTAGCCTTTATTTACAACAATTATTTCCAGAAGGCCCAGCTAAACAAGCAACAAAAATTGCTGGACTCCCAAAACCTGCAAAGTGTACATAACTATTTGATTTTTCAAAAATAAAATTATGAATTCAGTTTCTATTCATAATTTTTATAAGATAATGTTCAGATGAATATTTTTTTGCTATGATTGCGTGGGCTTTAGAAACAGAGGAATGAAAAAGTGAAACAATTCGCTCAGCTATTTTTTTTAATAATATTAATGATTTTCAGCATTGCTGAGAATCGACTACTCGCCGAAGAAAAAATTAACCCAACTGATTATCTTAAAGGCGTTGCCGATAATATTATTCAGGTTCTTGATAAAAATCAATCATCACTCAAAGGTAACCAGATCCTCGCTGAAAAAATTATTCGCGAAAACCTACTACCTTATATTGATCAAGATAAATTTTCTAAAAAAGTACTTAAATCCAAGTTATGGAAAAGCTTAACTGCCAATCAACAAACACAGTTTAAGCAAGCCTTTGTTGATCAAGTTATTGATAAATACGCTAAAGGCCTTGAGCTATATGATGGGCAAAAGTTTACCTTTGAAGAAGCTAAAATTAGCTCCAAAGGCAATGCCTTAGTTAGCAGCAAAATGAAGTTAGCAAGCGCAGAAAGCTTAACTATTGGTTATTACCTCTCACCAGAAGAAAATGGCTGGAAGATTTATAATATTGTAGTTGACGGCATTGATATGGCTAAAAGTTATCGCAATCAATTTTTACCACGAATTAGCGAAGTAGGCGTTGAGAAGTTTATTCAAGAACTTAATACACCAACGGAAAGCTCATAGAAATCATTCTAAAACCTCCAGCCTCGTTAGAGGCTGTACAGCTACAATCAAATTCAGTTTTAATTCAGTCACGTCCTTTAAACTCTTGGAAATAATTTGATTTCTTGGAAAGAAAAAATGGACCCCTCGTTTTTAAAGCGGACTTTTACCTTATTTACTTTGCTATCTATAAACTTTTTATGGCTCAACCAGTTACAAGCGAAAGATTTTGACTCTAAATCCAGTTCTTATTTTTATAGTTATGAAGCTCATGGCTCTAGCTATATCAATGGAGTTGGTATGGTTGTCTATGAAAACTATGACCACAATAAATTTGGCTCTCAATTTATAACTTCACTAAATACTGCAAGTGTTTTAACCAAGCAGGGCATAGAAGAAAGCTATTTTGCCTGGGAGGCCAGCGCAACTTACGGTTACTTCTCTGATATTTTCATCTATGCTGAGCTCGGCTTAGATATAACCGAATTACTGCTTGAAGACTTTCTAGAAAAAAATCGTAACAATAATAACTGTAATCAATATGACAATTGCAATGATGAAGACACCATCGACTTAAAAGCATACAAAGATATTGATGCTTTTGCTGGCTTTGCAGCAGGCGTTCATCTGGATAATTTCAAAATTGAAGGCTTCGCTCGCCTACGCAAAATTGATAGTAAATACGACAGATGGGATGCCGGCACTAACTGGTTTGCTGGCGTAAAATTTTCGATTGATTTTTAGATCCTATAAAGACTATATATTATAACAAACAAGCTTAGCCCAAAAACCATGCTAGCTCTAATCAATAGCTCGATAAGTACGATGCCTTAGCCAATGGTCACAAATGACTAACAAGGTCATCGCATCAACAATTGGTACAGCTCTGGGTAACACGCAAGGATCATGACGCCCTCGCCCCTGATATTCAATTTCATTACCTTTGAGATCAACAGTCGTTTGTTTTTGAATCAAGGTTGCAACGGGTTTAAATGCAACCCGAAAGTCAATTGGCATACCATTAGAAATCCCACCTTGAATACCACCAGAATAATTGGTTTTAGTTTTAATTTTATCATCATCATCTTGATAAAAAATATCATTATGCTGACTACCCTGTAGCTTTGTACCTTCAAATCCGGAGCCAAACTCAAACCCTTTGCTCGCGTTAATTGATAACATGGCTTTGGCTAAATCGGCTTCTAATTTATCAAACAAAGGCTCGCCTAAACCAATCGGCATATTAGTGACTAAACAGCGAACAACTCCACCAACCGTATCGCCCTGCTTACGAACTTTAAGAATTTTTTCTTCCATTAATTTTGCCACAGTCTGATCAGGGCAACGCACAGGATTACTTTCAATTAAATCCTCAGTGATTGTCTCAATGGGTAGTTTTGATTGAATATCACCAACACTTTCCACCCAAGACATCACTTGAATACCCGCTTGCTGTAAAACTTTAGACGCTATTGCACCAGCAGCAACATTCGCAGCTGTTGTTCTCGCAGAACTACGTCCACCACCAGCCACATCACGAATACCGTATTTTTGTTGATAAGTAAAATCTGCATGGCTTGGTCTATAAAGTTTAGCGAACTCATTATAATCTTTAGAATGTTGGTTGTTATTTTCAATCAACAAACTAATGGCTGTGCCAGTGGTTTTTCCATCAACAACACCCGACAAAATTTTAACTTGATCGGCCTCTTTTCGTTGTGTCACTAACTGACTTTGACCTGGACGACGCTTATCCAAAAAAGGTTGAATAGCTTTTTCTGATAATTCAATGCCTGCAGGACAACCTTCAACCACACAGCCGACAGCCGGCCCGTGGGACTCACCCCAATTAGTTACTTTAAACAATTTACCTAAACTATCACCTGACATAATTAATTTTTACTTTCTTGTTGAGAATCTTTGTTATAACAATTAGTTAGCATTCTACCACTTTCATTTAAGAAGTTATCAGCATACTCGCCAAACCAATCCTTAGTTCTTAAAAAAACCTGATTAAAGGCTACTTTATCATTATCTTTCAATAAAGATAAGAGCCTTTCGAATCGCTGTATAAAGCGCTTTATCACTAACTGACTCTCTGGATTAGAGAAAATTATTTCCGTATACAGCGATGGGTCCTGAGCAAATAAACGTCCAACCATCGTTAACTCTAAACGATAGATTGGCGAACAGATTGCGAGCAAAGTATCTAAATCAACCCCTTCATAAAATAAATGGTAACCATAAGCTATCGTGGAAAAATGCCTGAGCGACTGTACAATAATCATCGCTTCATCGTGCTCTTCAGACGTAGTATAAAAAAGCTCTGCTTTCCATACTTCTAGTTGTTGTAATAACCACTGATAGTTTTCCTTTCCGCGACCATGACAAACAACTATAGTTTGTTCATGAAAATTTTTGACATCTGGGCCAAACATAGGGTGGAGACCGACAACATTACCAGCATGAGTATTTAACATGGCATTAAGCGGTTCGCGTTTGATGCTGGTAACATCAGCTAAAACACAGTCATCAGGCAGATTAGTTAGTTGCTGAATAACCTTAGTGGTAACATTAATAGGAACCGCTACTAATACTAAAGCAGCCTTTTCAAAAAACTCTTCGGCCTTTTGCCAGTTATCACTTTCTAAAATGCTCACTTGGTAAGCTGATTGAGCAAACAAATCAGCGAATAATTTACCGATTTTACCTTGCCCACCAATAATAATAACTTTACGATTGCCTTCCTTTGTACAAGCATAGTCAGGTTGGTTCTCTTCACTTTTCAACAATGCTTTCTTTCTTTGCTGTAAAAGCTTTAATTGTGCTTCTACTTCAGGTAATGCCATTTTTTCAATGATGTCTTTTGATAACATTATCTTGGCTCTTTTATCGGATGTATTAATGACTAGAAATTCCCACCGAGGACAAGCAGTCCCAAAAAGTTGGGAAAGACTTGTTCACAACATCAGCGTTCATAATTTTTACTCGTTGATTTTTAACTGTTTCCATACTCTGACTTTTTTTAATGCCAAGCAAGGCCATACTCATCGCCATACGATGGTCATCATAAGTATTTACCTCTGCAGCTTGAGGTTGCCCACCATGAATCACCATAAAATCTTTACCGGTCTCAACTTGAATACCCGTTTTACGAATTTCTCTCGCAGTATCCTCAATTCGATTAGACTCTTTATAGGCCAGATTTTCAATATTACTAATTCGTGTTGCACCTTTAGCAAAACAGGCGATAGCCGCTAAAGTTTGTACCGCATCGGGCATTTTTTCCATATCAATATCAATTGAGTTTAAATCGCCATTGGAAATAACCACTAAATCCGCATTTTGTTTTTCTATAGTCACGCCCATTTGTTGCAACACTTGATAAAATTTTGCTTCACCTTGTACCGATTCAAAGTCAAAGTTTTCAATCACAATACGTCCACCAACAATGGCTGCAGTAGCCATAAAATAACTGGCTGACATAGGATCTCCTGGAATTTGATAGTCAATCCCTTGATAACTTTGACCTGCTGCAACTATCAGTCGATTATTTTCTCTGATAACTTCAACATTCATTTTTTGCATAAGCTTAATAGTCATATCCACATAAGTGCTAGAGGCCAGTTCACCAATAAGTTCCACCGTCAAACCATCTTCAAGGCGGGGTGCAATAATTAACAAGGCGCTTAAATATTGGCTGCTACGACTTGCATCCAATTGACAATGATTCACTTGAATAGGTCCTTGTATTCTTGCCGGCAAACAATCATTTGGACTGTCTATGCAAACTCCAAGCTGTCTCAGTGAAGAAAAAATTTCTTGCATAGGCCTAGTTGCCATTTTTTCGGAACATTGAAGAGAGACAGGCTGCGACTCTAAGGCTGAAATAGCCGCAATAAAACGCGAAAAAGTACCACTATGTGCCGTGTAAATATCCACCGACGACTTAATAGGAGCATTTCTTGGAAAAATATTTAACTGATTGGCTTGTTTTTTAAATTGATAACCCAGTTGAGATAAACCTGCAATTGCAGCGTTAATATCATCATTATCGACCACCTGAGTTAAACAAGACTCTGTTTGTGCTAAAGCACACATAGGCAATAAACGATTAGCGACATACTTACTACCCGGCAAACAAATCCTAGCATCAATTCGTTCAACCGGTATAATCTCTTTATTGTTGGATTCTCTATTCAAAAGGAACTCTTAGTTCTGGTGACAAGTTAATAATCAGCTATTTTTCTTTATGTCATTTTATAGTGTTTCTACTCTATAATGCAAAATAACCTCTGATAAAAAGAAGCTTGTCATACAAACAAAATTGATTATGAATTGGTTGTCGCTGGATTATCTTTGCTCCAACAATAAACTTGTTGTACTTGCATCATTACTTAAACAGCCTTGGGCTATGCTACTCGACAGTGGCGGCGTGAGCAGTCAAAATGCCTATAATCGCTATGATATATTCACTTATCAACCAAGTGTTAAGCTCACCTTTTCTAAAAAAACCACTCAAATCGAATCAGCACAAGATTTCAGCTCACTCAATTTAGACTTGTCTCAACCTCTTGATTGTATGCGTCAACTCCTCACGCATTTTCAAACAGACTCATCAAATACCAAACAATCCATTAACTTACCTTTTAATGGTGGTTGGCTTGGTTACATAAGCTATGACTTTGGTCGTCACATAGAAAAACTACCCAATACTATTGATGATGATCTTCATCTTCCTCAAATTCAAATGGGACTTTATCAATGGGCATTAATTACCGACCACCAAGAAAAATGGACACGTTTATTTAACTTTGGACTTAACTCAAACGATTGGCAACAACTGGTTAATACTTTTAATCAGCTTCCAAAAAACCAAAACATCTCTGAATGCTTTTCACTCACCAATGACTGGCAAAGTAATATGAGTCAAGAGAATTATGCTTCAGCTTTTAACCAGGTTCGTGACTATATTTATGCCGGTGACTGCTACCAAGTTAATTTAGCTCAAAGGTTTCAAGCCGATTTCATAGGTTCTCCCCTAGACGCTTACGCCTCACTAACCCAACAAAACCAAGCACCTTTCTCAGCCTATTTAAACTTTGAACAGCATCAAATTCTGAGCATTTCACCAGAAAGGTTTATTGAATCACATAACAATGAAATAAAAACTCAACCCATTAAAGGAACGCGGCCACGTAAACTCGACCCAACTGCTGATGAACAACAAGCTAATGAGTTAATTAATAGTGAAAAGGATCGCGCTGAAAACTTAATGATTGTCGATTTATTAAGAAATGATTTGAGTCGTACTGCTGCAAAAGGCAGTGTTAAAGTCACCGAACTGTTTGGCCATTACCGCTTCTCTTCTGTACACCATTTAATTTCAACCATCGAATCAAAACTAGCCAAGGGTTATGATAACTTTGACCTGCTAGCAACAACCTTACCCGGCGGCTCAATTACTGGTGCACCTAAAATAAGAGCGATGCAAATTATCGAAGAGCTAGAGCCAGTAAGACGAGGCATTTACTGTGGTATTATTGGCTATGTTGATTTTAATGGTAATATGGATAGCAACATAACCATACGAACACTGGTCACTAAAAATCATAAAATCTATGCTTGGGCTGGTGGCGGTTTAGTGGCCGACTCGGAACAATCACTCGAGTATCAAGAAACCTTTGATAAACTCAGCAAAATATTACCCGTACTTTCTAATCATCCTTCATCTAAACATCATGATTGAAATTATTCAAAAAGCGATCAAGCCAATGTCATCACCAGCGCCAATGCCAACTGATGAAAGAGCTGCTGCCGTATTAATACCTTTGGTGTTTAATTCTCAATCAGAAGAATGGGATGTGATTTTTACTCGCAGGGCAGAACATTTAAAGCACCACCCTGGTCAAATTAGTTTTCCTGGTGGTGGTTTTGAAGTAAGAGATTCTGACCTTAGCCAAACAGCACTTAGGGAAACTGATGAAGAGATTGGTATTCAACCAGAAAAAATTGAATTGCTCGGTCATTTATCTCAACAGAAAACCATATCACTTTATAATGTCACGCCTTTTGTTGGCACAGTTGAAATTGATTCAAAACTCATTTCAGAGTTAACTATTGACCATAACGAAGTCGCCGAAGTGTTTGCACTTCCTTTAAATTTTTTAATTGCCTCTAAGAATCAAAGTACTAAACATCAAACTCAAAATGGCATTAACTACTCCTACCCTGTTATTCACTGTCAGTCATATACTATTTGGGGAACCACCGCAAAAATTCTAGTCGATTTAACCAAACACCTACAACTTAATTAATTGCAGTTACTCTTTTAAAACTTATATTGCAAAAATACTATCCTGGGTTCAAAATAGCCACCTCTAAATCAAACAGGAATTGCTTTTGGCTGTTTCAACTTTTGACCTTTTTTCCATAGGTATTGGGCCTTCTAGTTCACATACAGTTGGACCAATGCGTGCCGCTTATAAATTTGCGCAAAGAGCTATCGAAAATCAATCAATTAGCCGAATAACCATAGGCCTATATGGTTCCTTAGGTCATACAGGCAAAGGTCATGGCAGTGACTTAGCGGTACTTCTTGGGCTAGAGGCCGAACAACCTCATCTAGTCAATACCGATCAAGCTCCAGAGCGAGTTGAACAAATTAAAACCGCTGGCACACTTAACCTCAATCAACAAAAAGCTATTCCATTTAATTACAAAAAAGATCTCATATTTCATCGTAAACTGACACTTCCAGAACATGCTAATGGCATGAAGTTTTCTGCCTTTGATGACAATGACCAATTACTGTTAGAAAAAATTTATTACTCTGTTGGTGGTGGTTTTATTCTTAGTGAAGGTACTAATACACAACCCTTGAAAGACATGCATCAACAACTACCCTACGATTTTCGAACCGGTGAAGAACTACTCCAATTAACTAAAGAATCAGGACTTAGTATTAGCCAATTAATGTTTGAAAATGAAAAGACATGGCAAACACCTGATGTTATTAGTCAGCAGCTGGATCAACTATGGCAGACCATGTCAGCTTGCATCGATAAAGGTATACGCACAGAAGGTATTTTGCCGGGCGGACTTAAAGTTAAACGTCGTGCACCAGCACTTCACCGTAAACTCACAGCACGCCCCGAAAGCAAAGATCCTTTAGCTGCAATGGACTGGGTGAATCTTTATGCCCTTGCCGTGAATGAAGAAAATGCTTCAGGTGGTCGCATTGTAACCGCCCCAACTAACGGTGCCGCAGGAATCATTCCTGCGGTTATAAAATACTATTTACATTTTTATCAGCCTACCGATCCCAAAATAGTTCACCGACTTTTACTCGCTGCAGCAGCAATCGGTATTCTCTACAAATTAAACGCTTCTATTTCTGGTGCTGAAGTTGGCTGTCAGGGAGAAATTGGCGTAGCTTGTTCAATGGCTGCAGCCGGTTTAGCAGAAGTATTAGGTGGTACACCTGCTCAAGTTGAGTGTGCTGCTGAAATTGGTATGGAGCATAATTTGGGGTTAACCTGTGATCCAGTTGGTGGCTTAGTTCAGGTTCCTTGTATCGAGCGTAATGCTATGGGCGCAGTCAAAGCTATCAATGCAGCCAGACTCGCCATGCAAGGTAATGGTGACCACAAAGTTTCACTCGATAAGGTCATTAAAACCATGCGAGAAACAGGTGCCGATATGAAAACCAAATACAAAGAAACCGCCAGAGGCGGTTTAGCGGTTAACATTATTGAATGCTAGGTTATAAAGCTCTCGGTTTGCAGACGCGGAATTAAAACTACGACAGGCTCTTCATACCGCACTTGATGCGGTATCCAGACATTACCAATTTTGACTGATGTAGCCGTATATAGGATGACAAGCTTATTTTATCACCACAACATCCGCTAATACTTTATGAAGAACGTTTTCAGCCGTATTCCCCATAAGCCGACCGCGTAAACTGGTTCTGGTTTTGTTACCGATGAAAACCACTTCAGCATCAATCTTTTCACTGATACGACAAATCTCCTTAGCCGGCTTACCAGAAACCAGGTGAATACGCTCTCTGTCAAGGCCTGCATCATCGATTAACTTACGCACAATCGGATCTAAGTTTTCCAACATCTTGCGTTCATATGAACTAGCGTCAATTAAATCTAAATCAGCCAGAGCTTTAGGCACGGCCATTGAATAACAAACATGCATTTCCGCATGAGAAGCCTTACAAAACTTATTGGCTTGACGCAAAATATCTTCATTTAATTGCAACGTTTTTTGACTACTTGAGCCTAAATCAAGTGCTGCTAAAGCAACGCCACCTTGTCGCCAAGGACGTCCACCGACAATCATGACTGGCTCAGGACAATGACGCATTAACTGCCAATCAGCCGGCGTATACAAGAAAGATGACTCATCATTACGCTTGCCAGACTTAAACACCATGTCAAAAGACTTTTGATCACAACGCGCTACAACCCAACGGTCTGATGACTTTTCCCAGACCACATCGGTTTTAACCTTTACATTACCTAAATCCAGCTTTTCTAAAAAGCTGTCTAGCTTTTCTTGCTTTCGGTCAATATAACGCCTATGAACTTCGCGTTTATCTTCATGAGATAAAATCTCTGAACTATCAACACCAGGCGCATGAACAAAGCCAACAAACTCAATTTTTCCGCCTGTATTTTTGGCAACTTCAAGGGCATGCTGAAAAGCAGAATGCTTTTCTCCTTCCCTATCAGCAATAACAAGCAATTCTTGCATTTTGTTTCTCCAGTTTAGTTTGGAATAACTCTATAGTAGCAACTATTTTAGCAATAAAACCCATCAAATCCTACTTAATTGACAAAACATGATCTATCATAAGAATATAAGCTATACTTGCTAGAATAGTTATTATATTAAGCTTTCCAACCGACTTTTTTACGGTTGGGCCTATCATATTTCGAGGGAATATGTCAGACACTAGTCGAACCAAACGCTTATTATTGATTAACTCAAATGATGAGCGACTTGAAACGTTACAAAACTTACTAAATAAAAGTGAAAAGTATGAAATTGTAACTGCTAATAACTCTAAAGACGCTGTCGATATTTTAAAAACAAAAACCATCGATTTTGTTATCAGTAATATCCAGCTAGAAGGTATTGATGGTTGGCGCTTAGCTCGACTTATTAGAGCGGGTGTTCTTCGCTGCGCCCCGAATATTCCTTATATCATTATATCTAATACCTGGTGTGAACACATTGCCAAAACAACTGCACGAGAATTCTTAGTTAATCAACTAGTTGCTTACGAAGATTACCCAAACTTATTAAAGCTTGTTGATACCATGCAACCGTCTCCAATCGAAGATATTGAACGAGCATCACTTTTAGTGGTTGAAGATAATCCTGATACTCGTCACTTGGTCAAACGCATTTTAAAACGCCGCTTCAAAGTAGATGCAGCCGAAAATGGTAACGAAGGTATCGAGTTATGGGAAAAAGGTGATTACGACCTAGTCTTATTGGATATTATGCTACCTGGCATAACCGGTATTGAGATACTTGACCGCATTATGAATGATAAACCTGATCAGTCTGTTGTCATGATGACGGCTAATCATACAACTAAATTAGTTGAAGAATTAATGCTTAAAGGCGCTGCCGATTTTATTGCAAAACCTTTTCATGCAGAACAGCTACGCCAAGTTTGTGAAACGGCTGCTCGCCGCGAAGATTTTATTATTAGCAGCTCTCAATTTGCAGAAAAAGTTAAGCTACTCAATAAAAGTCGTCATGAATATAAACTAATTTTAGATTCCCACCAACATTTACTCGACCAAATTAGCTGTGTGGTTATTGAGCTAACGACTAATGGCACAATATTATTTCTCAATCATGCTTGGGAAAGGCTCACCGGCTTTTCAATTAAACATAGTATTGGTCAACCATTAATTGAATTTATCGAAAATACTGAGCAGGTTCATTTACTAAACCCTGAAAATATCGGGCTTTTTGTTGCCGATAGTAGCACCAGTAATCACTTTGAATTTCGGATGAAAAATCGTAACAATCAGGATTTATGGGTAGAAGCAAGATTTGAAATCACGCTAGCAAAGGACCGCAAAAGCCGTGCAATTTCTGGCACAATTGAAGATATTACAGAGCGAAAAAATGCTCAGATAGATCTTGAATACCTAGCCATGCATGATGATTTAACCCAACTGTTTAATCGTCATTATTTTGAAATTGAACTGAAAAATTACGCTGCAAGCGCTGCTCGCGGCAATGGCCCTCATGCCATTTTATATGTCAACCTCGATCACTTTAAAATCATTAATGATACCCTTGGCCATCACCATGGCGATCAGGTTATCAAAGATACCGCTGCAATTCTCCAATCTCGTATGCGTGATTCTGATATTTTAGCACGCGTTGGTGGTGACGAATTTGGCCTAATATTACCTAACACCAATCAACATATTGCACAAATTCTTGCTGACGACCTATGTCGCTTAGTTGATGAATATCCTTGTTGTATTGATGGCAAAAGCTTTAAAACTAATTGCTCTATTGGTATCTCTGAAATTAAAGATGGCCAACATAGCTATGAAGAATATATGAAGCAAGCAGACATAGCCCTTTATGCCGCAAAAAAACAAGGCCGCAATAGAGTTCATATTTACAATCAAAATGATGTTCAAAGTAACGAGTTAGAAAATAACTTTGAATGGGCCAGACGACTGCATGAAGCTGTCGCCGACGATAAGTTAATTTTACACTTTCAACCTATCATTCAAATTGACACATTAGAAACTAGCTATTATGAAGCCTTGGTTAGGCTCAAAATTGACGATGAATTAATTTTACCCGGTGAGTTTATACCTGCCTTGGAAAGGGAAAATGCCATGACCCTACTTGATAGGCATGTCATTAGAAAAGCATTCAAATATTTAGCTGAAAACCCAAAGCTTAAGAAAATTTCTATCAACTTATCTGCTCAAGGCTTTGGTGATGAACATCTCCTACCTTTGCTCAAAGAAAACCTAGAAACCTACCAAGTCTCGCCTGATCGTATTATTTTTGAACTCACTGAAAGCGCTAGTTTAAATAACATTAACGCCACCAAAGAAATCGTTACTCAAATCAGTCAGCTTGGCTTTGAGTTTTCAATCGACGACTTTGGCACTGGCTTTAGTACCTTTAACTATTTAAAACAAATCCCTGTCCAATCAGTCAAAATTGATGGCTCTTTTGTCGTCGACCTAGCTCAAAACCCTATTGACTTAGCTCTTGTCAAAGCCATTTATGAAGTCGCTACCGCACTGGACAAGCAAACCGTAGCGGAATTTGTGGAAAACGAAGCCAGCTTAAACATTCTTAAAGAAATCGGGGTAACTTATGCACAAGGGTTTTATTTTAGTAAACCCAAGCCTGTTGAAGAACTTTTTGATTAAGTAATGAGGCTTTTCTTCAAAAAACTCTGGTAACTCTTTAAAATCATTAAAAAATTTTATAAGCACTCGCCCCTCTCTTTTTAATCTCAAATGGCTATTAGCTCTTAATTATTACACTCAATATATTGAGAAATTATTATGTTCTCTACTTTTATAGCTGCTGGGAGTGAAGGAAGCATGATATTTATTACCCCAACTTAAAACTTAATATGTACCCAGAGAAACATTAGGGATAAAGGGATGAGTCGTGAACAATCGGATTATGCTGACTTAATAGTAAACTATTTAAAAGCACTTAACATTGAATGCGTATTTGGTGTTCCAGGTGGTGCTATAGAGCCTCTTTTTGATGCTATTGCCCGAGCAAGAGACTCCGGCGGACCAGAAATTATCGTTGCTCGTCACGAAGCTGGAGCCGCTTTTATGGCTGAAGGCTATACTCGAGAAACCGGTAAATTAGGCGTTTGTTGCTCAACCACTGGCCCAGGCGCAACCAACCTTATAACTGGTGTCGCCTCAGCCTATATCGAAAATATTCCTATGCTGGTTATCACCGCTCAAACCAATTTAGATAAATTCGGTCGAAATGCTTTACAAGAATCATCCTGCACTGGTTTAGATACGGTTGCCATATTTAAACACTTTACTCGTTACAGCACACTCATTTCTCATCCAGACCAAGTAGTTAACAAATTTATTGCAGCCATTCTTTCGGCACAACGCATGCCTGGTGGGCCGGCACATTTAAGCTTTCCTTCTGATATTTTACGAACCCCTGCAAAAAAACCATTTGAAAATAATATTAAACAACTCACCCAAAAAATGAGTTTAACTGATAATTCATCACTCAGTCAGTTGATTACAAAAATCAAGCAATGTAAACGAATAGCCATATTTATTGGTAAAGATTGTGAAGACGCTATTGATGAAATCATTGAGTTTGCAGAATTAACCCACTCACCCATTATCACCAATCCAGCAGGAAAGCGCTGGATTAATGGTTATCACCCTTTATATCGCGGGGTATTTGGTTTTGCTGGACACTACAGTGCTAATCAAACCGTGGAGGATGAAACCATTGATATGCTGATTGGTATTGGTATGCCAATTACAGAATTTGACAGTGGTGGCTGGCAGGCTATTTTACTCAATAAACGTTTAGTTCATATTGACCCAAAACCTGAACATTTTTCACGCTCATGGATGGCTCAGCATCATGTTTGTGGCGATGTGAAGTTTATCTTCAACAAAATTAATCAAGAAATACGACAAAAGTTAAACTCAGGTTATCGTTGGAATGAAAATGACCCACTCAGAAAAGTTTATCGTAACCGTATATCTCTAACTCAAGAACATGGCTACCAGATTATTCTCAATGACGAAAGCAAATGTTATTCCCAAGCCGTGCCATTAAAGCCACAATGCGTTGTAAATGAGTTTACTAAAAGCATTCCGGTTAACTTTCGTTTATATATCGATGCTGGTAATGCTTGGTCTTGGTTTACACATTACTTTCATCGCGCAACCGCATCTGGCCATTATCATATTGCCATGGGACTAGGTTCAATGGGTTGGGCTGTCGGTGCTGCAGTTGGTGGCTGTTTAGGCAGTAAACAACCAAGCATTTGTGTAACCGGTGATGGCAGTTATTTAATGGCAGGTCAAGAAATAACGGCCGCTTTACAATATCAATTACCGGTTATCTATATCATTTTTAACGATAGCG
>CAYPMT010000007.1:25629-37109 GCA_964411875.1 uncultured Kangiellaceae bacterium | reverse complement strand
AAATTGTTAAATATATTCCTGATGATAGGTTGATGATTGAAACCGATGCGCCTTACTTAACACCAAGGACTTTGCCGAAGAAGCCAAAGGGTGGTCGCAATGAACCTAAGTATTTGCCTCATATTGCTGAAACCATCGCATTAGCAAGAGAGCAAAGTGTCGAGCATATTGCTAAAACTACTTATGCAAATAGCAATAGTTTTTTTAATCTGGATGATTAATTAAAAAGATAGATAGGAAGAATAATAATGTCAGATAACCAGTTTTCGTTACTAAAGCAAAAACGATTTTTACCTTTTTTTATCACTCAGGCATTGGGTGTGTTAAATGATAATGTTTTTAAGAATGCCTTGATTATTATGTTGTCTTTTAAAATCGCTGGTAGCTTACCAATTGACTCTGATGTGCTAGTTAATGTGGCGGCTATTTTATTTATAGTACCTTTTTTTATTTTTTCTGCCACAGCTGGGCAGTTGGCTGAAAAGTATGAGAAGTCTCGAAGTATTCAGTTAATTAAACTGGCTGAAATTTTTATTATGTTAGCTGCGGTTATTGGGTTTTATTTTAATAATATTTATTGGTTATTGTTTGTTTTATTTTTGATGGGTTTTCAATCAGCTATTTTTGGACCAGTTAAATATGGGTTTTTGCCACAACATTTGCAAACTGAAGAATTAGTTGGTGGTAATGCTTTAGTAGAGACAGGGACGTTTTTATCGATTCTGCTTGGAACTATCCTAGGTGGCATACTGATGAATATAGATAGTAACGGAATACTGTATTTATCAATGACACTGATGGTCATTTCAATACTGGGTTATTTTACAAGTAGAGGAATACCCAATACACCGAGTGTTGTACCTGATTTAAAAATTAATTGGAATCCCCTCACGGAAACCTGGCGAAACTTTAAATTTATGCGAACTAATAAAATCGTTTTTTTATCGATTCTGGGTATTTCATGGTTTTGGTTTTATGGTTCAGTTTATCTTGCACAATTACCTAATTACACAAAGTCGACGCTTGCTGGCGATGAATCAGTTGCGACCTTATTTTTAACCGCTTTTTCAATTGGTATTGGTATTGGTGCAATCTTTTGTGAAAAATTGTCGGGCGGGCGGGTTGAAGTGGGTCTTGTTCCTATTGGTGCCTTTGGTTTAAGTTACTTTGGTTATGACCTGTATTTAGCAAATACAGCATCTGGCCTTGAACCAATTCATAATATGTCTCAATTTCTTAAACAGGATGGTTCTTGGCGAGTATTAATTGATGCGGCATTGATTGGTGCCTTTGGTGGTTTGTTTACCGTGCCACTTTATGCACAAGTTCAACAGCTGGGAGATAAACAACATATGTCACGTCTTATTGCGGGACTCAATATTATGAATGCTTTGTTTATGGTTGTTTCAGGTGGATTTGCCATTTTATTATTAAAATCAGGTTATACCATCCCCGAGCTTTTCTTGATTGTTTCAATTGTTAATGTATTTATTGCTGTTTATATCTTTATCCAAGCGCCTGAGTTTATTTTAAGATTAATTACTTGGATCTTGATGAACACTCTTTACCGTATTCGCCCGAAGAACTTGGATATTATTCATAGGCATGGCGCTTGTGTTTTAGTGTGCAATCATGTGAGTTATGTTGATCCCTTGATTATTGGTGGCTACTGTAAGCGTAATGTTCGTTTTGTGATGTATCATAAAATTTTTAAATTACCCGTTATTGGTGTTATTTTCAAAATGGCTAAAACCATTCCAATTGCACCAGCCCATGAAGATAAAGAGCTAATGCATAAGGCATTTGATCGCGTTGCGCAGTTGCTCGAGCGAGGTGAGGTGGTTTGTATTTTTCCCGAAGGCAAGTTAACGACTGACGGTGAGATGAATGAATTTAAGAAAGGCATAGAAATACTTATTAAACGAACACCTGTACCAGTCATTCCTTTAGCATTAAAAGGATTATGGGGAAGTTGGTTTAGTCGCTATAATGGTGGGCCGATGAAAGGAATTCCAAGGAAATTTATGGCAAAAATCGGTTTGGTTGCAGGTGAACCAATACCACCGGAGTTGGTTAGCAGTGACGACCTATTTGATAAAGTTAAAGATTTAAAAGAAACGATGAGTTAATAGTTTTCAAAGAGAACAAGTATGAAATATAAATTAATTATATTAGGTAGTTTTTGTTTAGTATTTATTGTTATTGGCCTTATGTTAAAAAGCCATCACAATAAACCCGAAATAACTCAACAGCAGGTTGAAAAGCTTGGTCAGTCAGTCGATCAGTTCTTTGAATATAAAAGACAAGAAGTACAAGAAAAACGCCAAGCCGAAGTGCCACAAAAAAACTCACAGAAAGCAATGCCACCTAAACAAGAAAAACTTGATGAATTTGTGGCGTTAAAGTTGACTGAGCAATGGAAAAAGCTTGAAGTAACTGGTGGCATGGCTTCAGGTATATTTCGACTAACTGATAATGAGAAAAACTATGAAGTGTCAGTAATACGTTTGCCGAGTAATGTTCCTCTTAAGACGATTTTTGGTATTTGGAAGCAACGCTTGGGTGTTAGTCCTGATCAAAAAAACCAATATGAAAAGTTAACCAGTGATGCTTCTCAAGAATGGCAATTAACTAGATTATCGGGTGGACAACAGAAACTGTTGATTGCTTTTCATCAAGGAGAGACTCGATATACCTTTTTCAGATTATCGAGTAATGGTGATATAGCTAAGTCAGCTGAAAATGCTTTTTTTGAACTGTTAAAAGGCTCAAAAATAACTAAGCCTTAACCAAGTCTAGATTTGGGTTATTTAGCTAAACGGTAACAAGGTTCGTACTCGGTACCTGGCAGCTTCATCCTTTTTTGTTTGACAAAGGCGGCAAGTAATTTATCCAAATTCTCCATAATTGATTTATCACCATTGATTTTATAAGGTCCATGTTGTTCGATTGCCATAATGCCTGATTCTTTGACGTTACCCGAAACAATTCCTGAAAAAGCACGTCTTAAATTAGCAACTAATTCATGAATTGGCATATTTTCTTTCAAGGCTAAAGCCGCCATGTTTTCATGAGTTGGTTCAAAAGGTTGTTGAAATGCTTCTGGGATTTTTAGGATCCAATTAAAGTAATAGGCATCACTAAATTGTTTACGGTGAGCTTTTACTTGTTGTGCGCCTTGGTGCATTAGCCTTGCAACCTGTTCGGGGTTATCAATAATAATTTTGTATTTTTGTTGGGCATCAAAACCCAGGGTGCGATTAATAAACTCATGTAATTGTTGGAAGTAAGGTTCGCTAGATTTTGGGCCAGTTAAAATCAAAGGAAAAGGTAAATTTTGATTATTGGGATCAAGCAAAATACCTAATAGGTAAAGTAACTCTTCGGCTGTACCCGCACCACCAGGAAAAATAATAATACCATGGGCGATTCTAACGAATGATTCGAGTCGTTTTTCTATATCGGGCAAAATAACCAGTTCATTGACGATGGGGTTCGGTGCTTCTGCCGCAATAATGCCTGGTTCAGTTAAACCTAAAAAACGCGAGTTATCAATATGTTGTTTAGCATGGGCAATAGTTGCACCTTTCATTGGGCCTTTCATTGCGCCCGGGCCACAACCTGTACAGACATTCATGCCTCTTAACCCGAGTGAATGACCGACTTCTTTAGTGTACTGATATTCTTCTTCACTAATTGAATGGCCACCCCAACAGACTACTATATTGGGATCATCACCATAATGAAGTACACCAGCATTTCGCAATAAATGAAACACATGATCAGTAATATCGGCACTAGAGGTTAGCTTTTTTTCTCGTTTGGATAATTTACTTTGTGAGTAAACAATATCTCTCATAGCACTAAACAACATCTCTCGACTTGAGGCAATCATTTTTCCATCGACAAAAGCATTAGCTGGCGCATTAATTAAATTAAGTTGGATACCGCGATCTTGCTGGATTATTTCAATTTCAAAATCGGAGTAAGCTTCCATGATATCTTTAGCGTTATCACTATCAGAGCCAGTATTGAGTATTGCAAGTGCACATTGACGAAAGAGCGGATATAAACCATTTTCGCCTAATTCTTTTAAATTTTCGACTTCAAGCTGTGAGAGAACTTCAAGACTACCTTTGGGTGTGATAGAAGCATTAATTGTGGGTTTCGGTTGCATAAATTACCCTAAAATTTATTGTTAAATTTTGGTCAGAGTTAAATAACACAGATTATAGATTTGATTATAGGTTATAAATGAATTTGAAAGTACAGCATAGGGTCAAAAAATCATAAAGTCATTGATTCCGTAGCGTAAAAGTGGGATTATGTTTTTAATATAATGATAAATTATATTAGCGAGTGTTTTATACAACTTAATAAACTTGGCTGCTTACCTATTGATTTATATGGATTTGTTAGCTTTATGGCTTTACCAGTGATAGACCTAGTAAAAGAAAACAAGTTAAGTTATGCAGGATTAATTTATCTTACTTGAGAAAAATAGCTTGTATTAGTATTTCAGTTTTACTTATACTTAGTTCATTAAAGGTCAAGTTATTAAGTTAGATGTTAAAAGTTAACCAAGTTTCAAACATTTTAATCGTGCTCGTGGTGGTCATTACCTCCGCGGGGCGCGTTTATGTTTGATTAAAACTTAAAACATAAAACCCCCGCTTCGAAAGAACCGGGGGTTTTTTTATAACTGTTGTTTTATCTTATGGTGATTATTGATGTTAAAAACTTTTAAAACGCAGTATGAAAATGAACAAGTCTATTCAATGAGAGGAATAAACAAATGAACGGCGCCGACTTACTCTTCGATGTCTTAGTTAAGCAAGGTGTTAAGAATATTTTTGGTTATCCAGGTGGAGCCATTATGCCTATTTATGATGCATTACATCGTGCTAGTGATGTCAAACATCATTTGTGTCGACAAGAGCAAGGCGCTGCTTTTGCAGCACTTGGTTATGCTAAAGCTTCAGGTAAAGTGGGTGTTTGCTTTGCGACATCTGGCCCTGGAATGACTAACTTAATTACTGGTCTAGCTGATGCCAATGCTGACTCAGTGCCTGTGGTTGCTATTACAGGTCAAGTTCAAACCGTTATTATGGGAACCGATGCGTTTCAAGAAGTTGATGTTTTAGGTTTAGCTTTACCAATTACTAAGCATGCTTTTCAGGTTAAATCTATTGATGATTTAGAGCAAACGCTGCATAGCGCTTTTGAAATCGCAAAAAGCGGTAGGCCTGGCGCAGTTCTAGTCGATATTCCTAAAGATATTCAACTGGCTGAGGTTAAGTCAAAGCCTGTATTCATAGAAAAAATAAAACTACCAATTGCTGATGATGACTCGATTGAAAAAGCTCGGCAGCTTTTAAGTGAATCTAAGAAGCCAGTGGCTTATGTCGGTGGTGGAGTTTGTATTGCTAATGCAGTTGATGAATTAAGAACGTTTATCAAAAGTACTCAAATACCGAGTGTATCGACTTTAAAAGGTTTGGGGGCACTTGAAACAACGGATGAAACCTATATGGGTATGCTGGGTATGCATGGTACTAAAGCATCTAACTTAGCTGTACAAGAATCGGACCTATTAATAGCAATAGGTGCTCGCTTTGATGACAGAGTAACCGGTAAATTAGCTGAATTTGCACCGAATGCTAAAATTATTCATCTTGATCTTGATCCTGTTGAGCTTAATAAATTGCGCACCAGCAATGTCAGTTTATTAGGCGATTTAAAACATAGTTTGTCAAAACTTTGCACGTCTATGAAAATCGATGACTGGCGACAGACTTGTATGAGTATGAAAAGTGAGTATCAATTCAAGTATGTCGATGACGCGTTAATTGATAAAGAAAATCAATTGATTCATGCTCCGTCACTATTGAAATGCCTTAGCAATATTCAGCCAAAGAATTGCGTGTTTACGACTGATGTTGGTCAGCATCAAATGTGGGCGGCACAACATATTAGTTTTGATGGCGCAAATAATTGGTTAACGAGTGGTGCGTTAGGCACTATGGGCTATGGTTTGCCTGCTGCAATTGGCGCACAAATTTCTAGACCAAATGACAGTGTAGTTGCGATTACCGGTGATGGTTCATTTATGATGAATATACAAGAGCTCGCCACAATCAAACGTTTTGGCTTACCAGTAAAAATTTTACTGATTGATAATACTAAGTTAGGTATGGTGCGTCAGTGGCAGTCATTATTTTTTGAAGAGCGTTTTAGTGAAGTTGATTTGTCCGATAATCCTGACTTTTTAAAGCTTGCAGAAGCATTTGAAATTCAAGGTGAATCAATTGAACTTCATAAGGATGTTGAACCTGCTTTGCAACGAATGCTGAATCATCAAGGTGCTTATTTATTACACGTTAGAATTAATGAAGCTGAAGGTGTTTGGCCGTTAGTTCCACCGAATACAGCTAATCATGACATGTTGGAGGAATAACTAGTGAATAGCCATTTCATTCGTCTCAAAACTGAAATACAGCCCGCTATTTTGGAGCAGCTTTTAAGAGTAATGCGGTTTCGTGGTTTTACTGTTGAAAAAATGGCCGTTGATACCTTAACTAACGAGAAACAAATGCAAATAGATGTTTCAGTTAAAAGTCCTCGGCCTATTCACTTGCTAGAGAATCAATTGATGAAACTAGTAGATGTTAAAGAGGTTTTGGTAGAAAATAGCTCTCGAAACTAGTTTAAAAAGTTAATTTATTTTTTTAAGGAAAACCAATGGCAAGTAAAACACCTGAATTGATATGGTTTAACGGCAAAATGATACCTTGGCAAGATGCTAATGTACATGTGTTAACCCATGCATTACATTACGGTTCTTCAGTTTTTGAGGGTATTCGGGTTTATGATACCTCGAACGGACCACAAGTCTTCCGTTTGCAGGATCATACTCAACGTTTATTTGATTCGGCTAAAATTTATCGAATGAATATTCCCTTTGAGCAATCTCAAATTAACCAAGCCTGTAAACAAGTTGTTATTGATAATAAGCTTCAGAGTGCTTATATAAGACCCATTGCTTTTTATGGTGATATTGGCTTAGGTTTGACACCACCGGATGTACCCTTAGAAGTTGCCATTGCTGGGTTTGAATGGGGCGCCTATTTAGGTGAGGACGCTATTGCCAAAGGTGTTGATGCTTGTGTAACTTCGTGGAGCCGACTAGCGCCGAATACTATGCCAACTGCTGCAAAAGCTGGCGGTAATTATTTAAGTTCGCAACTGATTTCAGCAGAAGCTAAACGTCATGGTTATCATGAAGGTATTGGTTTAGATATTAATGGCATGGTAAGTGAAGGCGCAGGTGAAAACTTATTTATTATCCGTAACAAGATTATTTATACGCCACCTTTATCAGGTTGTATTCTGCCAGGTATAACGCGAGATACCGTTGTTCAACTGGCGACAAAAATGGGCTATGAAATTCGTGAAGAATTAATTGCACGTGAATCTTTATATTTAGCCGATGAAATATTGATGACAGGTACTGCAGCAGAAATCACGCCAGTTAGAAGTGTTGACCGAATTGCAATTGGCAATGGAAAACGTGGCCCAATTACCGAACAAATTCAAAGCCAGTTTTTTGGATTGTTCTCTGGTGAAACCTCAGATGAGTGGGGATGGTTGGAGCCGTGTTCATAATTGATTAAAAATGCTCGAATATTACAGACGTTCAAAGTTTTGTGATTGACATAATTGGAAAGTAAATATGCCTAAACTAAGATCAGCAACGAGTACACAGGGTCGCCGAATGGCTGGCGCAAGAGCTTTATGGCGTGCAACCGGAATGAAAGAAAATGATTTTGGTAAACCTATTATTGCTGTTGTTAATTCCTATACTCAATTTGTACCTGGACATGTTCATTTAGCACCTATTGGTCGTTTGGTTGCAGAACAAATTGAGAGTGCCGGTGGCGTTGCTCGAGAATTTAATACCATTGCAATCGATGATGGTATTGCCATGGGGCATGATGGCATGCTTTATAGTTTGCCATCGCGAGACTTAATTGCGGATTCTGTTGAATACATGGTGAATGCACATTGTGCTGATGCCATGGTGTGTATTTCTAACTGCGACAAAATAACGCCTGGCATGTTAATGGCCGCCCTGCGTTTGAATATTCCGGTTATTTTTGTTTCCGGTGGTCCAATGGAGGCGGGTAAAACAGCGTTATCAGATCAAGTGATTAAGCTTGATTTAGTTGATGCTATGGTCAAAGCCGTTGACGATAGTGTGTCTGATAAAGAAGTTGAAGAAGTTGAGCGTTCTGCTTGTCCTACTTGTGGTTCATGTTCAGGTATGTTTACTGCGAACTCAATGAATTGTTTGGCTGAAGCTTTAGGTTTAGCTCTACCAGGTAATGGTAGTGTGTTAGCGACTCATTCTGATCGACGTCAACTTTTTGAAACGGCTGGACGAAAAATTGTTGAGCTATGTGAACGTTATTATGCAAAAGATGATGAGTCTGTTTTGCCGCGAAGCATTGCAACTAAAAAAGCATTTGAAAATGCGATGGTACTTGATATTGCTATGGGTGGTTCAACCAATACAGTATTACACTTATTGGCTGCAGCTCAAGAAGCCGAAGTTGATTTTGATATGACTGATATTGATCGGCTTTCACGTCAAGTTCCACACTTATGCAAAGTTGCGCCTTCTGGTAATAAATATCATATGGAAGATGTTCATCGTGCTGGTGGCGTGATTGGTATTCTTGGGGAATTATCTCGTGCTAAATTAATTGATACGAGTTGTTTAAATGTTTCTGATGGTTGTTTAAAAGAGACGCTAGAAAAATGGGATGTAAAAGTTACTCAAGATAATTCAGTTAAAGATTTTTATCGCGCTGGGCCAGCAGGTATTAGAACAACTCAGGCTATGTCGCAATCCTGTCGTTATGATTCTTTAGATGATGATCGTGAATCAGGCTGTATTCGTTCGTTAGAAAATGCTTATAGTCAAGATGGTGGTTTAGCTGTTCTAAAAGGTAATATTGCGCCATTAGGTTGTATTGTAAAAACTGCTGGTGTTGATGAAAGCTGTTTAGTATTTGAAGGGCGGGCAAGAATTTTTGAGAGCCAAGAAAGCTCGGTTGATGCGATTATTAATGATGAAATTAAGCCAGGCGATGTGGTTGTTATCCGTTATGAAGGTCCTAAAGGTGGACCAGGCATGCAAGAAATGCTTTATCCAACTAGCTATTTAAAAGGCAAAGGTTTAGGTAAAGAGTGTGCGCTGATCACTGATGGGCGTTTTTCTGGTGGTACTTCAGGGTTATCAATTGGCCATGTTTCACCAGAAGCGGCTAATCAGGGAGCAATTGGTTTAATTAAAGAAAATGATAAAATTTCTATTGATATCCCTGCACGTAAAATGGAATTGCTGGTTAGCGAACAAGAGCTCAAAGAAAGAAGAGAGCAGCAAAATAAAACTGGTTGGAAACCGGTTGAAAAGCGTTCGAGGAAAATTTCTGCAGCGCTTAAGGCTTATGCTCTGTTGGCAACCAGTGCTGATCAAGGTGCTGTACGCGACTTAACTAAATTGGAAGAGCACTCATAAATGCAAGCTAAAAAATCACAACAAGCTGAGTTAGAGTTAGATTATTTACGTCGAATTTTACTTGCGCCAGTTTACGATGTTGCTTGTGAAAGTGATTTGACTTATTTGTCGCGCTTATCTCGAGACTATAACAATTCAGTCTTTCTAAAAAGAGAAGATCAACAACCTGTACATTCATTTAAGTTGCGTGGTGCTTATAATAAGCTATCTAATTTAAGTGATGTCGAAAAATCTAAAGGTATCGTTGCTGCCTCGGCGGGAAATCATGCTCAAGGTGTCGCTTTATCAGCAGAAAAGCTTGGCATTAAAGCGATTATTGTTATGCCATTAACGACACCCGAAATAAAAGTGCAAAATGTTCGACGCTTAGGTGCAACAGTTAAATTGGTTGGAGCTAATTTTAATGAAGCTAATCGAGCAGCCATAGATTTTGCTAAAAAAGAGAAGCGCATATTTATATCAGCATTTGATGACAAAGATGTTATTGCTGGACAAGGAACTGTTGCTAAAGAAATTTTACAACAAGCGCCAGATACAGATGTTATTTTTGTTCCTGTTGGCGGTGGTGGGCTGCTTGCAGGTATGGCGGTTTATTTAAAACAGATAAAGCCCGAAATAAAAATTATTGCAGTAGAAGCAGAGGACTCTGCTTGTTTAAAAGTTGCCCTTGAAGCAGGCAAGCCGGTACCTTTAAAAAATGTTGGTTTATTTGCTGACGGTGTTGCAGTTAAACAAATTGGCGATGAAACCTTTTCAGTGATTAAAGAGTTTTGTGATCAAGTGATCACCGTGAGCAATGATGAAATATGTAGTGCCATTAAAGAAACGTTTGAACATACTCGAGTTATTGCCGAACCAGCCGGTGCTGTATCTTTGGCGGGCTTGATCCGCTATACACAAACGAGTCCGGGTAATGAAAAATTAGTTGCCATTTTAAGTGGTGCTAATATGAATTTTCATACTTTGCGTTATGTATCTGAACGTTGTGAGTTGGCAGAAAAAAAAGAAGCGGTTCTTTCAGTGACCATTCCGGAAGAAAAGGGTAGCTTTAAACAGTTTTGCCAAATTATTGGTGGAAGAGTCATCACAGAGTTTAATTATCGTCATGCAGGTGGCAGTGAAGCTAATATTTTTGTTGGTATTAAACTAAATGAAGGCGAGCATGAGTTACAACGGTTGATTGAAAAGCTAAGTAAACATTATCATGTTGATGATTTAACCGATAATGAACTGGCAAAATTACATGTTCGCTACATGGTTGGTGGGAAAAGCGGTTTAGAGCCAGTGCCATCAAAAGGTAAAGAACTATCTTACTCTCCAGAGCGCGTGTTTCAATTTGAGTTTCCAGAACACCCTGGGGCGCTTGAGCTTTTCTTAGAAACTTTAGGTGAGGATTGGAATATCACTTTATTTCACTACCGAAATCATGGCTCAGCATTAGGCCAAGTTTTGGCTGGTTTTGATGTGTCGGCTAATCGAGAGCTCGATTTTTTTAGGCACTTAAAAACATTGAATTATCGATTCAAAGAAGAAACCGATAACAAAGCTTTTCAGCTTTTTCTATAGTTTTTCTCATAGCTATTTATTACTCAATTCTTGGATTGAGCGCCCAATTAATAGGTTTATGCTATTTAACGTTTCTACCTAACCCGAGCTTGGGATAAGTCTCATAGGTTTTGTGATTAAAGTCGTTGTTTTATTAAATTTGCCTACAAAATCGATAATATGGTGATATAATCAGTTTAGCCTGTTGATTTTAAAACAAAAATACGGAGCATCTCATGAAAATCATTTCGCTAATTAGCTTATTAGTTCTTATGGCCTCTTTTGGTGCAAGAGCTGCTCAACCACCTTTTAAGGGTTATGCATATCTCGGTTTAGGTGTGAGTAATGTTGA
>CAYPMT010000007.1:10597-25529 GCA_964411875.1 uncultured Kangiellaceae bacterium | reverse complement strand
TTATTCATAAAGATATTTATTGGTAGCTTCTTTTGAGAAGTATTCAATTAATTCCCACTCAAAACCTGCTTGGTCGTAATAATAAGCTCTTTTTCTAAATTTTTCTTGTTTGATCGCTTGGCCTTTCTTATAACCATTAGCTTTTAGTTTTCCTTCAATTAAACTGATATTAGCGACTTCTAAGCCAATATGATTGACTCCATAATTGATATAGGTTTGATTCGGTTGTATTGGTTTAGCATTCAGGTGTGGCTCTTGTAGAGCAATATAATAATCCTCATTACCAATATGAACCCAGCGATAGCTATCGGCTGGGCTTTCATCTTTACGTATCTGAAAGCTAGGTGCGATGATTTGCAGGAACTGAATAGCAGCATCAATATCCGGTACAGTGATATTTAAGTGTTCTATTTTGATCATAATTATTCCATGACCAATTTTGAAATTGGTTATTATTAGTTGAATTAAATCAGTATTGTGAGCTAAGTTCAGGTCGGATAGTAACTTGCTTATAAAGCCTGAGTCAAAGTGCTACAAGTCATCTTTGTCTTTTCTATGTAATTTTAACTTTAGGTCTACAAAGAAAGCCGTTAAAATTAGCGGCTATTCATTTGAAAGGTTAGTAGACCTTAATATATTGCCGAGAAATAGATGCAGCAAGAGTATAACCACAGAGAAGTTGAAACTTCTGTTCAAAAAAACTGGGATCATAATAAGGTTTTTAAGGCAATTAAAGATGCTAATCGAGAAAAGTTTTATTGTCTTTCGATGCTTCCTTATCCAAGTGGTCGCTTACATATGGGACATGTGCGTAATTACACAATAGGTGATGTGATTTCACGTTATCAACGTATGTTGGGTAAAAATGTTCTTCAGCCAATGGGGTGGGATGCTTTTGGTTTACCCGCCGAAAATGCGGCGATCAAAAATAAAGCGCAGCCGAGTGAATGGACAAAAGAAAATATTGCTTATATGAAAAAGCAATTAAAAAGCTTAGGTTTTGCTTATGATTGGGAACGCGAAGTGACAACCTGTCAGCCTGATTATTATCGTTGGGAGCAATGGTTTTTTACTGAATTAGTTAAAAAGGATCTTGCTTATAAAAAGATGTCAGTAGTTAATTGGGATCCAGTCGACTGTACAGTTTTGGCTAACGAACAGGTTGTCGATGGTCGTGGTTGGCGCTCTGGTGCCCTAGTTGAGCGACGTGAAATTCCACAATGGTTTATTCGAATTACCGATTATGCAGAAGAACTATTAAAATCAATTGATGATCTGGATGGTTGGCCAGACAGCGTGAAGACTCAACAGCGAAATTGGATTGGACGTTCCGAAGGCGTTGAAATGATTTTCAAAGTTATTGATAGTGAAGAAGAGGTTTCTATTTATACAACCCGTCCTGATACGGTTATGGGTGTGACTTATGTTGCTGTTGCTGCAGGCCACCCAATTGCTGAAAAAGCCGCTAAAGATAATTCTAAGCTAGCGGGCTTTATTGCTGAATGTAATCAAAGTACAACGGCTGAAGCTGATATGGCAACCATGGAAAAAAAAGGTATGCCAACAGGAATGAAAGCGCTTCATCCAATATCCGGTGAACCAGTTGATGTTTGGGTCGCTAACTTTGTTTTAATGGATTATGGTTCCGGTGCTGTTATGGCTGTACCAGGTCATGATCAGCGTGATTGGGAATTTGCTCAAGCTTATAATATTCCAATTAAACAAGTTATTCAGCCAAAAGAAAAGAGCGGGCTAGATTGTGATTTATCAAAAGCGGCTTTTACTGAAAAGGGCGTTTTAATTAATTCGGGCGAGTTTAATGCTTTAACTTCTGAAAAAGCTTTTGATGCTATCTCTAATTGGTTGACCGATAAAAATTTAGGCAGTAAAAAAGTTAACTATCGTTTACGTGATTGGGGCGTTTCTCGTCAGCGTTTTTGGGGTGCGCCAATTCCCATGATTAAATTAGACTCAGGTGAAATGGTAACGGCGAATGAGTTTCCAGTAGAATTACCAACGGATTTAATTATGCAGGGGGCTAACTCGCCACTCATTAATAACGACTCATTCCAAGACGTTGAAATTGATGGCCAAAAAGGTAAACGAGAAACCGATACTTTTGATACTTTTATGGAATCCAGTTGGTATTATGCACGTTACACTTGTCCTAATAGTAGTGATGCGATGCTTGATAGTGATGAAGCTAATTACTGGTTGCCGATTGATCAATATGTTGGTGGTATTGAGCATGCAACTATGCACTTACTCTACTTTCGTTTTTTTCACAAATTAATGCGTGATGCTGGATTAGTTGAGAGTGATGAGCCTGCGAAAAAACTACTGACTCAAGGTATGGTGCTATCGGAAACTTTTGTTACTGAAGATGATAAAAGCGGCAAGCATTATCATGCGATTGATGATATTGAGATCACCAAAGATGATAAAGGCAAAGCGATTAGCGGAGTACTTAAATCAAATGGACAGCCAGTAACCTTAGCGGGTATGGAAAAAATGTCTAAGTCTAAAAACAATGGTGTTGACCCACAATCGTTGATTGAAGAATATGGAGCTGATACAGCAAGGCTTTATACGATGTTTGCGGCACCACCAGAGCAATCATTAGAATGGAAAAGTGATGGTGTTAATGGCGCGCATAAATTTATCAAACGACTTTGGAAACTGTATATGGACCATGTCGTTGATGAAAAAGCTTTATCAGCAGAAGTTTCATTTTCATCGCTAACACCTGAACAGAAAAAGCTTTATAGCAAGACTCATGAGACTATTGGTAAAGTGAGTGATGATTATGAAAGACGCTATGCTTTCAATACTGCAATAGCTTCGATTATGGAATTAACTAATGCTATTGGTAAATTTAATATAGAAACTGATGATGATAAACAAGTTGTTAAGTATGCTTTAAAGCAAGCCATTATTTTATTATCACCAGTGACACCTCATATGGCACAGGCTTTGTGGCAGGCTTCTGAGCGAGAAGAATTGATTGTTGATCAAGCTTGGCCTCAAGTGGATGAAAAAGCATTAGTTAAAGATGAAATACTATATATTCTTCAAGTCAATGGAAAAATGCGAGGTAAAATCAATGTTGATGCAGATGTTGATAAAAAAACTATCGAAAGTTTAGCGCTTGAAAACGAAAATGTTGCTAAGTTTGTTGAAGGAAAAACGATTCGAAAAGTTATTGTGGTACCTGGAAAACTCATTAATATTGTGGCTAATTAATATGTTTTTTTATCGTTTAATATTAACTGCCATTATATTACTTAGTGTTACTGCCTGTGGCTTTCAATTACGTGGTTATAATCGTGCTGATTTAAGTCAAGTCAATGTTTTGCTAGTTAGTAGTACACCTTATGCGGCATTTGAAAAAATTCTGAAACGTCGTTTAACCCAATCAGGTGTAAAATCAATTCAACCAGAAAAAATAATACAAAATCATAATAAACAAGAAGAAATTGAAACAGGTGAAACTGAACTCAAAAAATCACAACAAGACATATTAAAAAATTATCGTTTAGAAATTATTGAAATGAAGTTAACTGAAAAAGGAATTAGTCGTGATCAGTCAGGACGTTCTAATGAAACAGAAGTGACTTTAGAGCTTAATTTTAAATTGGAAAAAATTAATAAAAACAATATTCATACCGATTCAATTGAAATCAAAAAAGAGGGTCGAACTGTAAGTAAAACTTCGCGTTATTATCAAGACTATCGTGATCCAACCGCTGGGCGTGTTCAAAAAAAGGAAACAGAGACTTTGTTAATGCATCAGATGGCAGAACATCTGGTTAATTTTTTTCAGCATTACACAAAACAATAATGAAAACTCTCGATTCAACTAATCTTGATAGCATTAATATAGTATCTAGTGATGAGCCTCTACTTATGATGGAAGCCTGCGATGAGATTTTTCTGCAGGGGAAAAAAATAGGTGTGAGCGAGCGAGAGCTTATTGATGTTTCAGATAAGTTTGATTGGCAAACAGTATTGGCTAATAGTCAAAGCTTAAGTCTGTTTTCAGAGATTAAATTAACAGATATTCGTTTTGCTAAAATGCCTAACAAACAAGCTCAAACGGCATTAGTTGAAATTGCTGAATTGGCTAATTCTGAGAATTTATTTTTAATTCGTCTTCCTAAATTAGATAAACGTCAAAAGAATGCTAAGTGGTTTAAGGCGTTAAGCCAAAATGCCGTTTTTCAAGAGTTGTGGCCACCTAAGCCTTATGAGCTTATTAATTGGATACAAAACCGTGCTCAAATGTTAAAACTCAATTTAGAGCGAGAAGCTTGTGAAATGTTAGCTGAACAAACTGAGGGAAACTTATTAGCCGCAAAGCAAACGCTCGATAAATTAGTTTTGCTTCATGGTGAAGCGACAATTAATTTGGAAAAATTAATTCAAGTTTCTTCTGATAATGCGCGTTATTCATTGTTTTTTTGTTTAGATGAAGCGCTTGCTGGTAAAGGTGAAAGAGCTGTTAGAATGTTACGCAAGTTTAAACTAGAAGGTGTCGCACCGATTGTTTTTGTTTCTAATATGACTAGAGAAGTGAGTTTATGCCAAAAAGTAGCGTTAGCTGGACTAAAAGGTGAATCGATGCAAGTACTCTCTAAAACCTATTTATGGGATAGTAAAAAGCGCTTAATTAGTTCAGCTGTGAAACGTTTACCTTTAGCTATTTGGCAAAAGTTAATGATACGTTGTGCTTATTTAGATAGAATGCTAAAAGGTCAGCAAATTGGTGATATTTGGCAAGAAATAGAACTCTGTTTATGGATGATCAGTGGTCAAAGAGTTTGGAGTAGAACAAAATAATGAAAATGAGTTAATGCTAAATACCCAAGCGTTTGAGTTTCTTTTAGGTGGAACGTTTGATCCTGTTCATTTTGGGCATTTGGCTATCATTGATCAGCTTCAACAGCTGAATCCTTCATTATTGATTCGATTAGTGCCTAGCGCTAACCCAGCCTTAAAGTTAGAACCACAAGCCACATTTCAGCAACGTATGAGTATGCTAGAATTAGCCACCAAAAATTATAAGCATATTGTTATTGATGATTGTGAGTATACTCTGCAGAAGCAATCAGATGCTTTATTATCAATAAATAATCCAAAAAAGATTTCTTATACCATTGATACACTTAATTATTTAAGACAGTCTATTCCAGAAAGTAATAGAGTGCTTGTGATAGGCATGGATAATTTAGTGAACTTTGAAAAGTGGCACCAGTGGCAAAAATATCAGCAAATTTGTCATCTGTTGGTTATTAACCGGTCGAATACAGGTACGCATAATGTTGAACAGCAAATGGAAAAGTGCGGTTTTTCATTATGTCAGGAGTTTAGTCAGTTATTAACTGAAAACCAGGGAAAGGGTTTTTTTCTTAATATGCCTAATATGCCTCAGTCTTCATCTGAAATTAGGCAATCAATAAAAAATTCACATAACATTGATTCAATGCTCCCCAAGAGTGTTATAGAATACATCCAATATCACCATTTATATATGAGTAAACAAAGTTAATGCAAGAACAATCAAAAACTGCCATACAGCAATTATCAGTGATAGAATTAAAAGATTTTGTTGTTAACCAATTAGACGAAAGTAAATCCCACGAAATTAAAGAAATCGAAGTTGGTCATAAGTCGAGTATTGCTGATTTTATGATTATTGCGAGTGGAACCTCTAATCGCCATGTGAAATCAATAGCTACCTTATTAGTTAAAGAACTTAAGGCAAAAAAAATCAATTTGATTGGTGTGGAAGGTGAAGATGCCGCAGAGTGGATTTTGATTGACATTGGTGATGTTGTTGTACATGTTATGCAGCCAAAGATTAGAGATTACTACCAATTAGAAAAGCTTTGGGAATAAAACCTTATTTATAATAAGGTTAAAGTTATAATAATAAGACTGAGATTATGAAAATAAAACTGATCGCAGTTGGTACAAAAATGCCTAAGTGGATTGAGCAAGGTTTTGAAAACTATCAAAAACGATTGCCCAAAGACTTAGTTTTGGAATTAATCGAAGTTCCTGCGGCTAAAAGGAGTAAAAATAAACTAGTCGATAAATGGAAAGATCAAGAAGCTCAACAAGTGTTTAAATATATTGAACCCAGCGATCAAGTGATTGCTTTAGATGTAAAGGGAAAAAATTGGAACACAGAACAGCTGGCAGAAGAATTAATCGTATGGAAACAAAGTGGCAGTAATGTCGCTTTATTAGTTGGTGGGCCTGATGGGCTAGCAACAGATTGTATACAACGTTCGAACAAACAGTGGTCTTTATCCGCTTTAACTATGCCTCACCCTATTGTTAGAGTGATTATAGCCGAAGCGGTTTATCGAGCTTGGTCTGTCACAGTTAATCATCCGTATCATCGCGAATGAAATGAATTAATCTCAGCAGTGATAAAAATGAAAAATCATCAAATCCTAATTAATCTAAATAGGCATAGAAGGCTTTAATGAGAAAGCCAAAAAGCCAATATAGTAACGCTCATAATTTCAAAAATCATCATCAGGAAAAAAAACTTCTGATGAATAGAAGCATTATTGCGAGTAGTTTGGTATTAGTTTTATTATTAGCTTTATTGGCTCGTTGCTGGTATTTACAAGTTGTTCGTTTTGAAGACTATCAAACCCGTTCTAATAATAATCGAATTAGCATTCAATCTTTAGCACCTAAAAGAGGTTTGATTTATGATCGTAATGGTATTTTATTAGCTAATAACCGATCAATTTATTCATTGGAAATCATTCCAGAAAAAGTTAAATCAATTAAAAAAACGCTTGAAAAACTTATAACTATTGGATTAATTGATAAAAAAAATCGTGATAAATTTTTAACAGAGTCATTAGGTCAAAGACGATTTAAAAGTATCCCAGTAAAAAGTCGTTTAACAGAAAAAGAAGTGGCTATTTTTTCTGTTAACAGACATCGATTTCCAGGTGTTAGCGTTGAAGCTCGTTTGGTTCGACATTACCCCTTTGGAGAAACTCTAGCTCATGCTTTAGGTTATGTTGGTCGGATTAATAATAATGAGCTAGCGGTTATTGATCAAGCTAACTATAAGGCGACTCGACATATTGGAAAAGTTGGTTTAGAAAAATATTATGAAACTACTTTGCATGGAAAAGTTGGCTTCAGGCGGGTAGAAACAGATGTTCAAGGAAGAGTGATTGGTAAAGCATTATATGAGGAGTTACCTGAGCCAGGTAAAAATATAAAGTTATCAATTGATGTTCGTTTGCAGCAAGTTGCTATTCAAGCTTTAGGTGAAGAACGAGGTGCTGTTGTTGCAATCAATCCTAATACAGGCGAAGTACTAGCCTTAATTAGTAATCCTGCTTATAACCCTAATGATTTTGTGACAGGAATTTCTAGTGCTAATTATCAAGCATTAACTTCGTCTGAAGATAGGCCTTTATTTAATCGTGCATTGCGTGGTTTGTATTCACCAGGCTCAGTGATAAAACCTCATATTGCCTGGATAGGCTTAGAAAAAAAACTGATTACCACTCAGACAACTATTTATGATCCCGGCTACTGGGTTATTCCGACAAAAGAAGCGCGGATATATAGAGACTGGAAACCAGGCGGTCACGGCATGGTTAATTTAAATGTTGCAATTACTGAGTCTTGCGATCCTTATTTTTATGATTTAGCTTATCGTATGGGTATTGATACTTTATCTGAAGGTATGAAGCAGTTTGGGTTTGGCCAATATACAGATATTGATATGGGGGAAGAGGTTCCTGGGAATATGCCATCGAGAGAATGGAAAAGAAGGGAGCGTAAACAACCTTGGTTTCCTGGTGAAACAGTTATTACAGGGATTGGCCAAGGTTACTGGACTTCTACACCATTACAGTTGGTTAATTCGATGGCACAACTGGCCACAGGTGGAGAGCGTTATAAACTACGATTGCTTAAGGCAACTCAAACAGAAGAGGGGTGGATTGAAACTAACCCTGAAATAACAGGCACTCAAGTAGATTTTTCTAATCATAAAAATTTAAAAGCAGTACAAAAAGCTATGTATAAAGTCACTCAATTTCCTCAGGGAACTGCTAGAACTGCTTTTCAGGATGCCCAGTACCATTCTGCGGGTAAAACTGGAACAGTACAATTGAGAGGAACTCATGGGGAAAAGTATGATGAATCAAAAGTTGAGAAGAAGTTTTGGGATAATGCTTTATACGTTGGTTATGCACCTTATGAAGACCCACAAATTGTAATGGCTATTGTTGCAGAAAATGCAGGTAGTGGTGGTGCTAAGGCTGCACCTATTGCTAGACAGATTTTTGATGAATACTTTAAAAATATTGAGCTTGATAATGATAACATTGATACCAATAAGGTTGATAAGAATAAGATTGATATTAATACGAGTCACCAAACTTCTGAGCCTATTTTAGATGGAGAGATATGATGGTATTAGTTGATAAAAATAATTCAAACCGTCATCACAGAAGTTTATCTCAGCGATTGCATTTAGATTTACCACTAATCTCTGGATTATTACTATTAATGGTATTTGGATTAGTCGTGTTATTTAGCGCCTCTGGTGAGAGTCAGGCTCAACTTAATAAACAAATTATTCGTTTAGTGATTGGTTTTTCTGTTATGATTTTTATGGCATGGATTCCTCCTAGAACTTATCAAAAATGGACACCTTTTATTTATGGCCTTGGTATTTTATTATTAATTGCAGTAATTATTCTAGGTGACAAAGGTAAAGGTGCACAGCGCTGGTTAGATATTGCAATACTGCGTTTTCAGCCATCTGAAATTATGAAGTTAGCCGTACCTATGATGTTAGCTTGGTATTTTTCTGAACGCTCTTTACCACCTAAATTAAAAGAATTATTAGTTGCTGGCTCTTTAGTATTATTGCCGACGTTTTTAATTATTATTCAGCCTGATTTAGGTACTTCATTATTAATTGCTGCTTCTGGAATTTTTGTCATGTTTTTAGCTGGAATGAGCTGGAAGATTATTGGTAGTTTTTCTGCTGTAATAGCAACTTATGCGCCAATACATTGGATCTTTTTAATGAAAGATTATCAAAAACAACGGGTTTTAACTTTTCTTGATCCAGAAAAAGATCCTTTAGGTAGTGGCTATCATATTATTCAATCACAAATTGCTATTGGTTCTGGTGGTATTAACGGTAAGGGCTGGAGAGATGGAACACAATCACAATTAGAGTTTTTACCTGAAAGGGAAACTGATTTTATCTTTGCGGTGCTTGGTGAAGAATTTGGTTTTTATGGCATTTTGATTTTGATTGCACTTTACATATGGATTATTAGTCGAGGTTTTATAATAACCATTCAAGCGCAGGATACCTACACAAGATTACTATCTGGAGCCATTACGTTAACCTTTTTTGTTTATGTTTTTGTTAATATAGGTATGGTTACTGGTATTCTCCCTGTGGTAGGTTTGCCTTTACCATTAGTCAGTTATGGTGGGACATCAATGGTTACCTTAATGGCTGGTTTTGGTATATTAATGGGTACTCAAACCCATAAAAAGTTATTGCCAGGAAAGTAAAAGCAGTAAAACTAACAATAAACTTTATTAATCAACAGAGCGTTTTTATGAAAATAATCAAAATCTCATTAATAGCTTTTATTATTAATTTAATGATAAGTCAATTTTCAACTGCGACGCAGTTAGAAGACAGTCAAGTAGAAAATATTGAACTACAAATACAAAAATTTGCTTTAGACATAAGTAAGAAGCATCAATTTGATGAAAAAGAAGTTATTAACCAATTAAAAAACCTTAATGTTAGGCAGGATATTATTAAAAAAATTAGTAAGCCCGCAGAATCAATGCCATGGTATCGTTATCGTAAAATTTTTATTCAAAATAAACGTATATTAGAAGGAGTTGAGTTTTTTAAAAAACATTATGAGACACTAAAAAAAGCAAAATCTGTTTATGGTGTTAGCCCTGAAATAATTGTTGCTATTATTGGTGTCGAAACTTTTTATGGGCGGATTCAAGGTGATTATCCTGTCATTGAAGCTTTGTATACACTAGGTTTTCATTATCCTAAACGAGAAAAATTTTTTCGTCAGGAGTTGGTTGAGTTTTTTTTATTAACACGTGAGCAAAATTGGCCGCTTGAATCGATAAAAGGCTCCTATGCTGGCGCTATGGGAATGGGACAATTTATATCAAGTAGTTATCGACATTATGCCGTCGACTTTAATCAGGATGGTAAAATTAATTTGTTTTCTGATCCTGTTGATATGATTGGTAGTGTTGCGAATTATTTTAAGCAACATCACTGGAAAAAAGATGGCTTTATTGGAAAGATAATTGAACTTAACAGGCCACAAAAATCACTTATACAGGACAAGTTAAAATTGAAGCATACGCTGGATAAAATAAAATCGTTAGACATAGATATTAGTGATATAAAAGATAAGTCTAACTTAGCAGGTATATTCAGCTTTGAAATGCCTAATGAAAAGTCTGAGAATTGGTTAGTTGGTGATAATTTTTATGTTATTACTCGTTATAATCATAGTAAACTCTATGCTTTAGCTGTGTTACAGTTGAGCCAATTAATACAAAAACAAATGGAACTGAATAGTCAAAAGTAATGCTAATAAATAGTATTAGCTTTTAAGGGGAGGCTTATGAAACATTCATTAAGTAAATTAGTAGCTATTGTTCTATCTGGGCTAATTTTATTTTCATGTGAAACGCGTGGTCCGCTTCCGAACAGAGAAATTCAAGATGCAGCGCCTGACGAAACTTATATTGATTGGAATAAAGTTAAATCGGCTGTACCACAATATGAACCTAAAAGTCGTTATGGTAATCCCATTTCTTATGAGCAAAATGGGAAACGTTATAAGGTTCTAGAGTCAGCTAAAGGTTATAAAGAAAAAGGTATTGCCAGTTGGTATGGCACCAAGTTTCATGGTCGTCGAACTTCTAGCGGAGAAACTTACGATATGCTAAAAATGACAGCGGCACATAAAACACTACCTGTGCCCGTCTATGCTAAAGTGACTAATTTGGAAAATGGTAAACAAATTATTGTGAAAATAAACGATAGAGGACCATTTGTAGAAGGTCGAATCATTGACTTATCCTATGCAGCCGCACACAAACTTGCAATGACAAAAAAGGGCATCGCAAAAGTTGAAGTTGAGACGATTTCAGTATCTCCCAGTTATTCAACTATAAATAATCCAGGTAAAAACGAATTAAAGAATGATGGCATCAATCGTTTTGTTCAAGTTGGCGCTTATTCCGTTTTTAAAACGGCACAAAATTTAGCTAAAGTGCTTGATAAAGAAATTCAACTTCCAGTAAAAATTGCTACATTGAACCGTCATGGTAAAAAACTCTATCGTGTTAGAATTGGGCCGGTTCCAAACCAGGAAATAGCGGAGAAATTAGTTAAGGTTTTAGATATAAAAGAGCTAGGTAAACCAACAATTATTCATGAATAAATAAATTTGATAAAAAAATTATTTAGCCTTCTTCAGTTAATTCTTCTTGTTTATTTAACACTATAAACTGATCTTTAATACGCGCATTTGTATTACCAAACTTCCACTCAAAAACAACTTGGTAAGCTAAAACAGCTTTTACATAATTGCGAGTTTCCTTATAAGGAATAGTGTCAATCCATGCATCAGTTGGTAATTCATCAAGTAGGGGGCGCCACTTAGCGACACGGTTCGGGCCTGCATTGTAAGCAGCAGTTGCAAGCAGCTGATTACCTTTAAAACGTTTTTTTAAATAGTTTAAATAAGCAGTTCCTAGCCGAATATTTTTTTTAGGATTATATAAATCGGTATAGTTTGATGATGAAAAATTCATTTTCTTACCAATATATTTTGCTGTTGCAGGCATTAATTGCATTAATCCTTTTGCACCTGATCGAGATTCCGCATAAGTATTAAAAGCGCTTTCTCGGCGCATAATACTATAGACCCAGCTAGATTCAATATTATTTGATTTTGAAAACCATGCTATAGGTGTTTCAAAAGGGGTTGGAAAACGAATACCAAGGTCATCTAAATATTTTGACTTAGCAATAGTTTCTATGGCTTGTGCATGCCAACCTAAATCATGTGCAAATTGAGCGGCAGATTTTTGTTGTTGGCTATCCATTATTTTTACAGCGTGATACCACTCACGTTTTGCATGGATATAATGCTTGTGATAATTCAGTTCTTTTGCTCGAATAATAGAAGGATAGTTAACAATATCATCATAAGCTTTTTGATTCTTTGTTAGAGGCATATGATTAACTTGGTAAGCCAGCTCTAATGCATCAGCTGAAATAAAGCCATAATAGCTACGTTTTTGTGCTAGTTGCTTGTAAATTTTATTGGCTTGTTCTTTTTGTTTTGTTTTTTCCAGTGAACGAGCTAACCAATATTGCCAAGCATTGCTTTGCTTTTCATCGTCTGGTAATGCTTGAATAGAACTTAATACATCGTGCCAATTTTGTGCACGAATTGACGTACGTATCCGCCAAATAGTTACTTGTTTATTGTGAGCCTCAATAGGCAAATTAGAGAGTTTTTGATAGGCTTTGGGATGATATTGGTAAGCAAGCTTTAGGGCTAAATCGCGGGCTAGTGAAAATTTTTCCTCTTGGCTAAAAGAATATTGATGATTTATTTTTTCCCAATGTTGGTAAGCTTCGTCAGTTGACTTCCCTGAATAGCGATTAATACCATGGATGATAACTTTTCTATTGAAGTCGTTATCTGGTTTGAGTCTCTTAGATTTTAAATAAACCTTAGGGTTATTATGAACCTTTTTCCAGAAGGCAAACTGTTCTTTTTTGGTTGGACTTAACTGTTTTGATAAATAGTTAGCTAATTGAGTATTATTTTTATTCATAGATAATTGAACGCGTTTCCAGCGTAATTCATCAGTGATTAAATTTTGGTTATCTAGCCAGTTAAATAAAGGATCACAAAATTTACTTTGAGAATGACCCACTAACCAAAGCCGCTTAGTATCCTTAATGATTTTTTGATGAGCAATATTATCTAGTTTACCAATTTTAATAAGAGCTGAGTTATAATAGCAACTTAATGCGTTATCATTGCGTTGGTCATAAAAGGCTAAAAACCTTCGTTGCTGGTCTGTTTTAGCTAACCAATATAACCATCGAGTTAATAAAGTTTGGCTAATTGGAATATCTGAATAATAAGCCAAGAAATTTTTGACTTGATTGTCTGATACTAAAGAAAAATTCTTCTCTAGCTCAAAATAAATTAAATATGGATAAAGCGGATAGCTTTTAATCGCTTGTTTATTTTTTTCAAAGGATTTTTTATCACTGGTTCTTAACGCTTCAATGGCCTTAGTATACAAAACTCGATGACTGTTATCGATATCTATCGACTGAGTAGGCGTAGCAAGTGACTTGGTACTAGTATTCACTGAAATAATAAAAAAACTAACCATCGATAGAATTTTTAATCTTTTAAAAAAGTTTTTTTTCATTAAATAATCTATAAGGTTATTAATTTAAATAAGCTACCAGCTAATTACTGAGAATGTTATAATTGAGCCAATTTATGAATTCTGATTAATTGACTGTAAGTATAGTTTAACTGGATTTACTATGATAAAAGATTATTTTACTCGTTTTATAATAAAAAACTACCATAAACTAACACTATTAGTACTGCTAAGCCTAACTCATTTATCAGCGAGTGCTATTATTCCGCAAGCGCCATCTTTGGCAGTCAAATCCTATGTTTTAATGGATTATGATAGCGGTGAGATCATTGCTGAAAATAATCCTCATCTATCAGTTGCGCCTGCGAGCTTAACTAAGATGATGACAAGCTATGTTGTTTCCACTGAGCTGGCTTCAGGCAATATCTCCCTTGAAGATGACGTAACTATTAGCTCCAATGCTTATGCTCAAAATCCTGTATTTAAAGGAAGCTCTCTTATGTGGCTAGAGGTTGGCAAGTCCGTTAAAGTGGCTGAGTTAGTCAAAGGTCTTATTGTTTCTTCCGGTAACGATGCAGCTGTTGCATTAGCAGAGCATGTTGCGGGTAGTGAGGATGCTTTTGTTGAGCTGATGAATCATCATGCCCAAGTTTTAGGTATGTCAAACACACAATTTGAAAATTCCCATGGTTTGTCAGCCCAACAACATAAAACTACAGCGTATGATATGGCTCTGCTAGGTATTGCTCTAATTCGTGATTACCCTGAAGAGTATCAGTTGTATCAACAGAAAAAATATACCTACAATAATATTCCAACTTATAATCGTCATCCGCTTTTATCTGATACGAGCTTAATGGTTGATGGTATAAAAACGGGTCATACCGAAGAGGCGGGTTATTGTTTAGTCTCTTCTGCCGTTAAAGATGGTATGCGTTTAGTATCGGTTGTTATGGGAACCGATAGTAAAAAAATGCGTAAAGTAGAGAGTAAAAGGATTTTGTCCTATGGTTTTCGATTTTTTGAGACAGTTAAACCAATAGAAACAGGTAAGTTATTGCATCAATCTAAAATTTGGATGGGTGAAGAAGACCAAGTTGAGCTAGGTGTTAATAAAGCTATTTATGTGACTATTCCTCGCGGTAAGTCAAAAGAATTAAAAGCTCGCTTTATGATTCAAAAAGATCTTAGTGCTCCCATTAAGCAAGGACAAGTAGCTGGTAAAATTTACTTTTCATTAGCAGGTAAAGATATCGCTGAGCATCCTTTAGTTACTTTAAAAGCAGTTAAAGAGGCTGGCTTTTTTGGTCGTTTATATGATTCAGTAGCACAGTGGTTTAGTTCATTATTTGAGTAACTTAAACACCTATTCAAGATAAAATTAAATGTTCTCTAATTAGTTGATTATTTTATGAGTGAAAATTCAGATAATACACCTGAT
>CAYPMT010000007.1:0-10497 GCA_964411875.1 uncultured Kangiellaceae bacterium | reverse complement strand
CTGATTTATGGCAGTTTCCCTGTGATTTTTTATTTAAAGCGATGGCTTATGCTAAACCAGGCGTTGAAGATAAAATTGTTGCCGTTATTCAAAAACATATTCCTGGTGACTATGTGCCTCAACTAAAGCCGAGTAAAAAGGGTAATTATATTTCTGTTAGTATTAATTTTGTTGCTACTTCCAAACCTCAGCTCGATCAAATTTATCAAGAAGTCAATGATATTGAAGATGTTAAGTTTTGTCTTTAATGATTATTTAAGCTTAATGATTGATGTTCATACAGGAATGACATGGATCAGTTAATTACTCATGTTAATGTACGACAACTAGGTCGACAGCCTTATCTGCCAGTTTGGCAGTCAATGCAAGCTTTCACTAATCAAAGAGATAAAAATACATCAGATGAAATTTGGTTAGTCGAGCATGAGCCCGTTTTTACTCAGGGACAAGCCGGTAAAGCCGAGCACCTTTTAGCGCCTGGCAATATTCCTGTTATTGATGTCGATCGCGGAGGTCAAGTGACTTATCATGGGCCTGGCCAGCAAGTTGCCTATTGTTTGATTGATATAAAAAGGAAAAAACTCGGTGTTCGTCAGTTAGTTTGTGCCATTGAAAAGGCTGTTATTAAACTGCTCAAAGGCTATGATATTCAAGCGACTATTAAAGAAAATGCGCCAGGTGTTTATGTTAATCAAGAAAAAATTTGTTCTTTGGGTTTAAGAATTCGTCGAGGCGCCTCATTTCATGGATTAGCCCTAAACGTTTTAATGGATAAAGAGCCCTTTGAAAGGATTAATCCTTGCGGTTATTCTGGTCTAAAGGTAACCCAAACTAGTGAGTTGGGTGGTCCTAGTGAGCTAACTATAGTCAGTCAAGGTTTAATTCACCATTTAATGCTACAATTAGATTATGAAACTAAAACGGTTTTAAATGAAGATTTTAGAGTGAGTTAACCCTAATTTTTTAATTATTAAAGACATGTCAAAAGAAAAGCAAATTCCAATCCAGGTTAATACCGATCCAAAACCCATCAAGAGTGGCATTAAGTTTGAAACTCAACAGGGTTTTTCGGCAATTAAAAATGGTGTTAAAAAAAGTAATCAGTTTGAGCCAGAACCTATGGGACGAAAACCAACTTGGTTGAAGGTTCAGTTACCCACTGGTGGAAATTATCAAGCGATGAAAACTAATGTTCGAAAAAATCGCTTAGCAACGGTTTGTGAAGAATCCATGTGTCCTAATATAGGCGAGTGTTGGAGTGCTGGCACAGCAACGATTATGTTAATGGGGTCTGTTTGTACAAGAGCTTGTCGCTTTTGTGCTGTAGATACGGGTAATCCAAATGGCTGGCTTGACAAAGATGAACCGAAAAATGCTGCTGAGTCGGTTAATGCAACCGGATTAAAATATATTGTACTGACTTCCGTTGATCGTGATGATCTCAATGATGGTGGCGCACAACATTATGCTGATTGTGTTAAAGCAATTATTAAAGCGAATCCCGAAATTAATGTTGAAACTTTAACGCCTGACTTTGGTGGCAATCTAACACATTTAGAAAAAGTTTTAGACTCTGGTATAAAAGTTTTTGCACAAAATTTAGAAACGGTAAAACGTTTAACTCATCCTGTCCGAGACCCACGAGCTAGTTATGAAACAACGATGCGCCTATTAGAGCACTCAAAAAAGTATCGACCAGATATTTTAACTAAAACTAGTTTAATGGTTGGTCTTGGTGAAACGGCTGAAGAAATTAAACAAACCATGCAGGACCTTCGCAATATTAATTTAGATATTGTTACCTTCGGTCAATATTTACGTCCAACACCGAATCATTTGCCGGTCCAGCGCTATGTTTCCCCTGCTGAGTTTAATCAGTATCGTGAATGGGGTTTGGAAATGGGTTTTAAAGAAGTTGTTTCGGGGCCTTTTGTACGCTCAAGTTATCGAGCTGAACGAGCATTAGAAGGTAATAATGCTGGAATTAATAATCAGTCCTAGTTAAAACGTTTTGTAATTGTATATATTTGTGATAATCTCTCGTTGCTATTTGGAGCGCTGTTGACAGTCTAAATTCTTTCGCAATATGACTATTAAGGAGATTATAATCATGAAAAAATTCTTACTAATGTTTTCTACACTACTATTTTCAAGCGAAGTATTTTCCAATCAAATAAACGTGGTTAATTTAGAGGAAATAAACGACTATACCCATAGTGTTTACATCAGTCTAGGTGAAGTTAATTTTGATTCGGAAATTGCTAATTTAGAGCGCGTAAAAGACTCAGCAACCTACTTAAAACTCGGTTATGAAGGTAAAAATAATCAGCTTATCTATGGCGGTGGTTTGAGTGGCTTTTTTTACTCTGATAGAAACCGATTTAATCAATTGACCGAAGATCCATTTGGCGATATTTCAAGACAATCCTCTAGTGCTGAAGCATTTAATTTATATTTTGAAGGTGGTTATAGTTATCAATTTTCCCATTATTGGTCTTTCGATATGTTGTTTGGTCATGAGTTAGTTCTATCATCAGAGCGCTCAATTAGTAACTGTAGTAACTGTTTCTCTGAAGATATTGATATTGACTCAGGCCTTTACTTTATTCCAAGAATAAAACTTCTTCCAAATGACAGTAACTTAATTTGGTCTTTATCCTACCAATATTACCTCAGTGGTGATGTAGAAAATGCAGCCTATTTAACACTTGGTTATAAATATTGGTAAATTGAATCCGGAATAAATAGTTGAGAGAGGGCAGTTGTCCTCTCTCATTAGAATGGCAGAAATTGTTTTTTTTGAATATTAAATTATTATTATGAACTTGTTTTTGATACAAATAAAACGTTAAACATTTTGCTATTGTCGCCAGGTGATTGACTAACACAACTAACCATTTTACGGCCACTACCTAAAACATCAATGTCGACCATGCAAGCTAAGTTTCCAGTTTCTTGACCCGCTGTAATTGTTCCTGTGACTAAACCATTAGCAAGTCCATCAGGGTTACCATCTAAGGTTAAAGTTGCTGCATCTTCGGTTTCAAGTGTGTTTTCATCAATATCAGTAACAATATTGCCACTGCATTCTCCAGACGCACAAGATAGACTGACGGGTGCAATTTTCTCGCCTGTATCTAAACTGTCATCAAATAGAATTCCGGCATACTCACCATCTAAATTAGTAATATCAGTAATTGTTTTTTGCGCTAGGGCAAAAATAAAAGAACTATCATCCGGATCGGATATGCCTGTCTGAACAATCGCACCGCCATTAGCGGTTAAGTACATAACGGCATCTTCAACTTGCATGATGCCTTGGTCACAATTTCCACCGGATAGCTGACTATCGACTTCAAGAGGAGTATTAAAATCTGCTAGAGAATACTTTGCAGGTAAAGTTGCTGTTTCAGTCTCTGCTGCATAACTAAACGTGCCAAAAAAATCTCTTTGGTTTTCATCGGCTCTTGAGTCAGAAGCTTTTTTCACTAAAACCCAGTTAGCATCAAAATCTTCGGTTGGGCATTCACCCGAGGAAACCATTGGGATCATTTGGCTATCTTCACCGATTGGGTTTAAGAAAAGTGTATAGCCAGGAACTTCAAGCGCCCAAGCCATATCACCAGCTTCAGGAGCATCTGTACCACTGGCCTCAGTGACTTCTAATTTTAAGAACCCTGATTCTAATCGTTCGAATGTGCCGGATATTGTTAAATCGATATCAGCACTAACATTTTCTCGGCGAGTAATCGTAAAGTTACTATCGACTAGCTCAACATCCCACTTTGAACCAGGCCCATTGTAGCTTTGGTTAGCTTGGTTATTTGAATCTAGGCTATCATCATCACTGCCACAGCCGAACATAAAAATAAATAAGGCAGGTAAAATAGCAAAAGATATAAATTTAAATTGATGAGACATTTCTCTCCTCCTTGTTCTATGGAATTAAATAGTGGTATCTATTTTTTCAGTATAGACAAGTTAGAGAGAGTGTTTTTTTATTTTTTCATATTAGCTGAATGATTAAAACGATTCTGTTTTAAAAATTGATAACGACGATAAACATCTGAATCAAATAAAGATAACCCAGTGGATTTGTCATATTTTTGACTGTTTTTATTGTTAGCGACAGACTTTTTGCTAACAGGACAACTGCCATTTTCTATATAGTAAAGAGCGCTTGATAATAAATCTTCCTCTGAATCACCAAGTGACTTTGAAAAATCATCATTAACAGCACAGCCTGGAATAGACGCGCCAATATTACTGGTTGCATTAGCTGGCGAAAAGCCATCACTGTAATCACCAAAACCTTTATCATTTACTTCGCTAAATTGAAGAGTAAAATAAGTCGTTCCACAATTGTCTGTTGGATAAAAACCATAAGGCTTTCCGCAAGTAGTCCCGCCAATTAAAATAACATCAATATCAATACCACGCAATCCATTAATAATAGCTTCGCTAGCTGAGCAGGTATCAGCTGTTGATAGAATAAAAACTCGTTCTAGATCTAAGGTTGGTAATGACTGTCCTTGTTGAACTGAAAAACCGAGAGAAGTTGAATAAAAAGGTGTGGGGCTAATTGTTGCACCAGTTACAGGATCAGTTGTTAAATGTTTATCATTAAAAGAGAGTAAGCCAAAAGTTTTATTATTAGTGGCTGTATCGCCCGCGATCATATAAGACAGTTGACTAGCAATAGCTAATAGGCCACCGCCGTTATAGCGTAAATCTAAAACTAGTTCGTTTATATTTTCAGAGGCAAGTTGATTAACCGCATTAATGAGTCCTTCTTCTGATGTGGCAATATGAGAATTAAATAAAAAATAACCAGTTGTGCCATTAATTGTATCGACAGTTAGAATATTTTGAACCGGTGTCGTGGTAATTTCGGAAGCAGCCATGGTAATAGTTCGATCTTCACTGCCATCTTCTGGTGCACCAAAATCACGTACAACAAACTCATAAGACTGATTTGGAGTAGGCGAAAATAAAGCTTCATTAATTAAATCGATAGACTGTTGATCATTATCATTAACGACATCTGCTTGATAAACAAATAATATTTCTGTACCACGAGATAAATTTTCTGCTGCAGTTGTATTAGGTTCAGTATAGGTAACAACAACTTTTCGTGGAGGTGTAGAGTTAACAATTGCCCAACTCGCCCCAAATCCTGAAATGATGCCCGAGCTACTTTGCTCAAGCCACTCATCTGTAGGTACAGTAAAATGAAACTTATCTCTAGGGTTGCCAGAGGCAGTCACTTCATTGGTTTTAAGTAACTCAAAATAGTCAATGGGATTATTATAATTAGCGGGATTAGGGTAGTTAATTTCGTTATACCATAAATAGGTATTATTACTCCATGAGCGTAGCCAGTTATTTTCATCAAGGGTTGAGCCCTGTCTATCGGGGTAAGCTTGATTGGTAAAAGGGTTGATACCGATCCGAGGTGATTGGCATAAATCTTTAAATTGGCTTTCATTTTCAAAGCCATCGTCACTACTTCCCCCGCCACCGCAGGCTATTAGATTAACTAAAAAGATTAATAAAAGAATTTGAGGTAAAGTACTTTTCATAATAACTCCTTAAGTTGTGCAAGCATATCCCATGAATAACTATTGAACTAGTTTAACGCTTATTTTATCTGTAGATTCCAATTTTTTAAAATTTTCTGGCATAAATAGCTCTAAAACTTCATTTAAGAAGTGATAACCCTGTTGTGTTGTTTTAATTTGATTATTTTCTCGGCTAATCATTTTGTTTTCTTCAGCTAATTTCAATTGTTTTTCAATATCACCTAAGAGCAATCCGGTATGATTAAAAAATAAGGGTTGTTCAACACCATCTTTTAATCTTAAAGCGTTCATCATAAATTCTAAAGGCAATTCATTACGACATAATTCTTTTTCAGAAGCAATTACTGACTTCTCAGTATTCAAATAATTTTTGGGTTGGCGATGTTTGCTTTTGCGCGTAATAGTTTGTGTGTCTGCTCGGGTAATTTTTTGATGAGCGCCAGCACCTATTCCTAAATAATCACCAAATTGCCAATAGTTTAAATTATGTTGTGATTGACGAGTTGAATTTTTGCTATAGGCAGAGACTTCATATTGCTGATAGCCATTCTCTTCTAATAAATGAATGCCTGATTCAGAAGTCGTTGTTATTTGTTCATCATCGGGTAGCACTGGGGGGTAGCGATAAAAATAGGTATTAGGTTCTAAGGTTAGTTGATACCAAGAAATATGCTCTGGTGAAAGTTGAATAGCTTGCTCTAAATCTTGCATTGATTGTTCAGTGGATTGTCCCGGTAATGCATACATGAGATCCAGATTAATATTATCAAACCCGGCATTACGAGCGATAGCAAACGCTTCTTTTGCTTCACTCGCATTATGAATTCGTCCTAGCTTCTCTAAAAATAAATTGGAAAAACTTTGTACGCCAATCGATAAACGATTAATTCCGGCTTGACGGAAGCCGCTAAATTTTTCTGCTTCGAATGTACCAGGGTTAGCTTCCATGGTAATTTCAATATCTGACTGAAAAGCTAGTAAAGCTCTAATGCTAGAGAGAAGTCGTTCAACCGATTTAGGACTCAATAAGCTAGGAGTGCCGCCACCAATAAAAATGCTGACAATTTTTCGTCCCCAAACATTAGGGATTTCTTGTTCTAAGTCAAATAAAAGTCGATCAATATAATCATCTTCAGGAATGGGTTGCTGAAACTCATGAGAATTAAAATCACAATAGGGACACTTACGAACACACCAAGGAATGTGAATATAAAGTGATAGAGGTGGTAGCTGAGTAATTGTCATAGTTGAATGAGCATCATCGATTGAAGTCGTTCTATTTTGAATAAAGCTTTTTGAAAGCTAACTGAAAATGCTCAAGCGCTTTACCTCTATGACTAATTGACGCTTTTTCTTGATAGCTCATCTGAGCTGCGGTTTTATTTTTTTCAGGGCAAAAGAATATGGGGTCATAACCAAAACCTTGGTCACCCACTTTATGTTCGAGCAACACACCAGACCAATGAGATTGACTAATTAATGGCGTAGGGTCATTGGCATGACGTAAATAGACAATCACACATTGATAACGAGCGCCCCGCAAAGTGGCTTCTACGCCTTGCATGTTATCCAGTAATTTATTGAGGTTATCTTCATCAGAAGCCTTTTCACCCGCAAACCGTGCAGAGTAAATGCCAGGCTTACCATCAAGATAATCAACTTCAATGCCTGAATCATCAGCAACTGATGGCATGCCGGTTATTGAGCAAGCATGACGTGCTTTCTTCAGTGCGTTTTCAACAAAGGTTAAGCCATCTTCAACGGCATCATCGACATCAAATTGAGATTGAGGAATTAATTCAAGGTCAAATTTTTCGAGAATTTGACTCATTTCATTAAGTTTTTTCTTATTATTGCTGGCTAAAATGATTTTTTCTGGTACTTGCATAATGGCTGAATTAATTCAAAGGTAAAAGATGCTACAAATTATAGCAATTCAATATAAAGATAACGAGCTAGTTCTTAGATTCTTCTTAGAGTGCTTATATCAATTGAGACAAGTAAGCTGCTAGTTAGAAAACAACTGTTGTTTAAATTGTAAAGGAATTAGGTTACCTTCTTTTCCCGGCTGGACTTTTAGGTCAAAAGTTATTTTTTCTTGACTGGTAAAATTAAATGTCGCGATATAATAAATAGCTTGGTCTTCTTTAATTTCTTTAAAAGAAAGCGCTTTAAGTTGGCCAACAAGATTTTTACCATGACCAAAAATATTGGCTATAACAGCTTTACCATCTTTTAAAACGCTAATATTAATAATGCCAACTTTATTACTTCGTGTAATCGAATATTGGGAGGCAACTTCGGCAGGAATTGAAACCGAGTTAAAAGCATTATAATAAATAGTGACGTCGTCAACTTGATGTTCATTAGCTAAACCAGAAGAGCAGACCAAGCCAAGAATTAATAATTTAACTAAATGACTCTTAAACAGTATTTTCTTGGAAAGCAATGAGAAAGCATTAAATGCTGAATAGCGCGAAAGTGAATTAAAAGAAATCATAAGATGTTTTTTAGTTTAATAGCCAGTTTAGTTAGGCGACTATTCTAATCAATTTATTTACGATTAGCACTCGACATTCGAACAATATTAGTATTTTTATCATAGGGCTTTTTTTCTTCTAGGGCTTTAAGTAAATCTTCTGCAGTTTCTAACTCCATATCATTTTCTTTTATCAGTTTGGAAAGCCCTTTTATTTTTCCTGCAAGGTTAGCTTTTGATTGGTTGAGCTCTTGTAACTCATTTTGGTGGTTATTTAGCAATTCTTGTTGAACTTTTAGTTGCTGGGTTAAGGGTGAAACGACATTATTAGTCCAGCTAATTATTTCAGTTCTAGAATATTTAAAAAACGCCATAACATCATTAACGGTACCAGAGAAAAATCGTCGAATAGCTGAGCTTTGCTCAGTAAACGCAGTAAACAAGTTATTATTTAAACGTTTTGAGTTTTTGATGATGTCATTAAGTTCTCGAGAAAGTCTTTTAGCAGGAAAAAGCTTTGGTTCAAGTAAGTTCATATCAAAATCATTAGTAAACTTTTGGTACAAAGACTGTGTCATCTTATTAGTTAGCTCAGCTTCATGATTAAGTTCTTGCATAATATTATTAATAGCGGCATAAAACTGTCTCATATTGCTAAATAGACCCATTGAGGTTCGGCTATTGACTAGTTCCTCTAAAGTGACTGATATTTCTTTTGAAAGAACTTTGTTGCTAACCGTTGAAAGTAAAATTTGCGCTTGACGCTCAAGCAGTCGCTGACTCGGCTTAATAGCAATTAGATGATGTTCAAACGCTTTTAAAACTTTGTTATTTTCTGCAAGTAACTCTTTAGAGCGATTGCTATTATCGTCGGTGAGGGACTCGAGTTCTTCTTTTTGTTGAATAATTTTTTCATTTTTATTAACAATAACCTGTGAGGTTTCATTAATTAGATCTTGAGCTACCTTAATACTTGAATTAAAAACAATTTGTTCTTTATTTTTTAACAGGTTAGCCGAAAGTAGATGTTCAAGCTCTGTGATTTGGGTTCTGATAAGCAGTGACTTATCATCGCGTACTTTAGCGACTAAAGCTTTTTGTGCAGAAATAGGAATAACTTGAGCTGGCTTAATTTTAAGTTGGCGAGCTGTGCTATTAACCATTCGCTTGATAACTCTATCCACTTTTTTACGGCTTGATAGTTCATCCCATAAGGTGTCAACTTTGTTTAGTACAGCAAACAGTGCTAGGTCTTCATCGAGTCCTTGAATATAGTTTTCCCAAATGGCCATATCCGATGCTGTCACGCCAGTATCTGCGCCTAACAAGAAAACAATCGCTTGAGCTTGCGGCAACATCTTTAAGGTCAGCTCTGGTTCACTACCTAATGCATTAAGGCCTGGTGTATCAAGAATATTTAAACCGCGTTTGAGAATTTCGTGAGGAAAACTAATGAGTGCATGTCGCCAAATAGGAATGATGACTTTGTTTTCATCATCTTCACACAGCTCCAGCGTCTCTTTACTAAAACCAAGCCGAATGGCTTCTTTAAGTTCAACTTGTTTGGTTTCGGCTATGGTAGTTAATGCATCTGACATTTCCTGTGCAGAACCCGTTTCGAGAGGAACTTCTGTCCAAAAATCGGGCTGATTACGATATTCAGTTAAAGTGATATTGTCCAAGCGTGTTTCAATGGGTAACAAACGTAAGTATGGACGATCTTCTTTGGCGTCATAAAACAGCTCTGTCGGACACATGGTCGTACGGCCGGCTTCAGAAGGCAAAATACGTTGTCCGTAATCAGAGAAAAACAGGGCATTGATTAATTCAGTTTTGCCGCGAGAAAACTCACCAACAAAGGCTAAGGTCAAATTCTCTTGCTTTAAGGATGACTGTATTTTACTGAGCTCAGTGTCAATACCTTCATTAAATAACTGATTACGTCTCAGCCATAATCGAAAGCGACTTAAACTACGATTGATATCAGATTTCCATGACTCAAAGGTGCTAATATTTTGTGAAAATTCTTCTGACATAGACGCTATCTCTGCTTATTTAAAGTCCCTACCCATTTATAGCTCATTTGAGTCGATTTACAACCTTAACAGAAAAATTAGTAAAATCCGATAGATAGCATGAGATTTGTGAGTCAGTTCTAGATTAAAGGTAACATTCTAGCCATTAGTGGTTTACGCTTTTTTAGGTTTAGTGCGGATTAAATACAAGGTAGAGAGTAGATAAGCCTAATTAAAATGTTAAAAATACTCTCTTAAAGCACTCAAACGAAAGTGAGTACTTAGTTTCGTTTTTAGCTTTTATCTAAAGGCTTTTGAATTGTTTTTTCAATGGATGTAGATGGCATCACTTGCAAAAGTATCAAATATGATTAAGCAAGAAGCCTATTTGTTCATTTTTGGAGTTAGAGTAGTGGTAAAG
>CAYPMT010000006.1:0-41830 GCA_964411875.1 uncultured Kangiellaceae bacterium | reverse complement strand
ACATAAAGTCACATAGAGTTTAAATTAATTATCTCACTTTTAAAAATAACGACTTTTACTACAGACGACCACTTTGACAACGTTCAATCAAAGCAAATAAGGATTGATCATGAGGACTCTTTTCAATGAGCTTTTGATAAAGTTCAACTGCTTTTTCATGATCACCACCAGTATAAATTTTCCAGGCTTTGATCATACTCGACTGATTTTGTAATTTTTCTTTCTGTAAACTTAAAGGATCATTATTAAAAACTTCATAAAGTGTGATTCTATTCGTTTTTCCAGGAACACGGCAATTAGCAATATAGCGGATCTTATAATCATTAATATTTTTTAATTGATTTTTGGTTTCACTAGTAATAAGAATTTTAGTACTAAATGCTTTTGTCATTGATTCAACACGGGATGCAACATTAACCGCATCCGAAATCACTGTAGCATCCATACGGGAACTTGTTCCAACTGTTCCCATCATAACTTTACCCGTATGCAGACCTAGGCCTAGCTCAACGCTAGGCAGCTTATTTGCAACCATATTTTTATTATATTGAGCAAGGGAACTGAGCATTTCAATCGAAGCACCAAGTGCATCATCAGCACTATTAGGAAATATTGCCATAATTCCATCGCCCATATACTTATCAATGATACCGCCATATTTATTAATGACTGGCGCAATTTGATTTAAATAATGATTAATAAACTTAAAGTTTTTTTCTGGCGACATAGACTCAGATAACCGGGTAAAGCCTCGGATATCACAAAACAAAACCGTCATTTGTCTTTCACAGGAGTCGCCTAATGAAACTTTCTCAACACCTTCATGACTTAATTGTTTTAAGAGCTGATGAGGAATAAAACGGCTGTAAGCTTTATTTAAATGAATTAACTCGTTACGACTCTTTTGTATTCGCGAGAGCATTAAATTAAATTGTGCGGCTAAAAAATCTAAATGACCTACTTTTTTAGTTGATAACTTAAAGTTAAAATCATTCCTAATCAAACGTTGAATTGCCTGAGTAAGCTCTTCTAAAGGCATAGTTACTTTTTTAGCAAAAAACATTGCTGCTATCATTAAACCAATAATTAACATGCTCAAGCTAAAAACGACAGAACTCCAAACTTCACTCCTTAATTTATTTAAGGTCGTTTGGCTAACATATTTAATTAATAGTCCCTTGTTTTTCAAACCATTATTTATAGCTGCAGAAATATAAAAACCTTTGGGATTATTTTTAACTTTATTACTAATAATATCGCTTTCAAAATTTTCAGCGCGGATTAACGGAGGAGTGGTATTGTTTTCTATTTTTGATAAAAATTTTTGATAAATACGACTTGGTGCATGATAGGTGTCTCCAGGAAAATAAATAACCTGTCCTAATTTAACCCATCGGTATTTCACTAATATTTTATCATTACCAACATCAAACGGATAATCTACTGAAGGATTTTTTGAATTAATCTGCTTGTTAGCTATTTTGCCAATGAAATGTTCTTTATTAGATGGCTCCAATGTTAATACTGAGACTTTATTAATCATCAACTGAATTGACTGATTGCTTTTAACCAATTCAACTTGATAGTTAAGTTCTTTAATAACGTATGACTCAACGAATTGGTCCAGATAAATCAACTTGATTTCTTTATCTTTAGACTGAACAACTAGAATATCAGTACCAGGCAAAGTGACTTTTATTGTATTAGCCTCGGCCTTTTTAGGATTAACAGCATACTGAAGTGTTTTTTTAGCCGAAGCGTAATTTAAGGAAAAAATTTGATTACCATCACCACTATCTAATAAAGCTTGAGAAAAGCTATTACTCAGAGTTTTAAATGACGTCAAATCACTTGAATACTGATTAACAATTTTTTCATGTTGGCTAGCGTTTATTAAATTTGCCATGGAACGAATTTGAGCAACTTGACTCTTTTTGAATTGGCCTAGAACATAATCATTAGCGCTTTTATAAATAATAATGCCGCCACCAATAACAATAAGGCCTACAATACTTAGAAACCAACCAAGAATATAGCTTCTAAATTGTTGAGTAGAACTTATTTTCAATTAACTCTCCTATATAATGCTTAATACAAATTAAAAAAACACAAACTAAAACGTCAAAGCCCCATAGCTTGTTTCATTATAAATTGCTTTAGCGGTTCAGCTTTATCTAATGTCGATATTCCCATCTGTCTTAATGAAGACGCAGCAAGATTGTTCAAACCAAACAACCATTTAAATCCACCCATACAATCTTGGATTAATTTATTTTCTGCTTTTCTTTCTCTTTCAAAAGGCCTTAAATTTTCAACTAATCCATAATCACGTTGGCTAGCATTGAGTGATTGAATAAGCTCACTTAAACAAATCACATCTTGAAAGCCAATATTAACACCCTGCCCTGCCAAAGGGTGAATAGTATGCGCAGCATCACCAATTAGTACACAACGATGGGCTAAATAACTCATGGCATGTTTTTTTTGTAATGGAAACGCCTGTTGTTTAGTCATAGCTAGAATATCACCGAGTCGATGATCAAAAGCTTCTGCAAGATTTTTAGTAAATTTCTCTTGTGAACACTGCTTTAAATCTCCCGCCTTGTCTAAGTCAAGCGACCAAACAATAGAGCATACATGCTTATTCGCTAAAGGCAAAAAAGCAACTGGACCATAGGGCGTAAAACGTTGCCACGCGGTATCTTCATGACTTTTTTCTGTTTTGACATTGGCAATAAATGCCGTTTGTTGGTAAGAGGAAGTTTCACAAGGAATATTAAGCTTTTCTCTCACCTCTGACAGGCTACCATCAGCACCAATTAAGAGTTTAGCTTTTAGGCTAGCGGATTGAGCCAAGCCAACCTCGACATAATCATCCTGAGGTTGAATAAACTTAACGCTATTATTAGTAATAATTTGAACCGAAGATAACGCTTTTAACTGATTAAGGATGGCGGCCCTTAGCGCATTGTTTTCTACAATGGAGCCCAATTTTGGTAAAGCCATTTTGGCTGCATCAAAAGTAATCGATGCGTTATTCTTTGCATCCCAAACAACCATTTTTTCATAATTAGCAACTCGACTCTGCGCTAAACTTTGCCAACAATTTAACTGAGATAAAAACTTTTGATTACCAGGGCTTATCGCACTTACTCTTAAGTCAAAAGATTCTAGAACTAATTCACTTGAATCATTCACATGATAACCATCAGTAGAAAAATTAAGGTCCGACTTTTCAATCAAACTAATAGAAAGCCCTGTGTTTGCCAATGAGGCAGCCATGGCTAAGCCAACCATTCCTCCACCAACAATAACAACATCGGCATCAATAAAGTTTTTATTATATTTATCCATGGCTATCTAACTCCTTGATTTTTTCAGGTAACGGCAGACCTCTCACCAACCGAGATGATTGATGTTTAACACCCATAGCACTTAAAGCTAAATGATTTTTTAGACAATCAAAACGATTAACTAATTGCATGGCTTTATTACACAGCGAACTTAATGCTAGTGATGAGTGGCCAAATAAACGCGCTAATCCATCGGTCGCAAGTATTGCTTGATGCCAATCCGGCTGACGTTTTTTTATAAAACGTCTCAAAAAATCTTCATCAAAAAATGGCTTGTGCTTATTAACTGCATCTATCATCTCCTCAGCTAAATGAGCAATATCACGTAAGCCTAAATTAAAACCTTGGCCCGCAATCGGGTGTAAAGTATGCACGGCATTACCTAGCAATAAAAATCTTTCACGAAAAGGCCTTTCAGCCATATGTAAACTAAGTGGGTAACTTAATCGCTGACTCACTTTAGTGATTTTACCTAAACGCAAACCAAAAGCCTGTTGGAGCTGTTGAATAAATATTTCATCCTCCCAGTTAACAACTTCTTTTGCTTTACTCGCTGAATGACACCAAACCAATCCCATTCGACTCTCATTTGGGGAGCTGCCATTTAGAGGCAATAAGGCTAATGGCCCTCCCGATGTAAAGCGCTCATAAGCTCGATTAGCATGATGCTTTTCTGTTATCACGTTTGCAACAAAAGCTGTTTGTTGATAGGGATCTCGACTTACATGAATGTCTTGCTGCTGAGCTAATTCAGAATAAGTTCCATCTGCAGCAATAAAAAGTTTTGTTTTCAATAAGGTTGATGACTTGTTTGTTTGAACATTCGACTGACTATTATTAGATGGCTCAATAATTACTTGGCATTCATCGGTATTATTTTCAATTGAAGCGACCTGCATTGCAGTAAAACTATCAACATTGGGCTCCTTTTCAAGTAACCTCCAAAAAATCGGCTCAACTTCTTCTAAACAAATAACCTGACCGAGAGCATCATAATCATAATCATCAGCATTTAAACGTGTAAACCCAAAGTGTCCTTGATTTGAAACTAAAATTTGCTTAATCGGGCAGGCATAAGTGCTAAGTTCAGACCAAATACCGAGTGATTGATAAATCATGACAGAGGCAGAAGAAAGTGCAACTGAACGTTGATCAAAGCTAGCAATTTTTTTAACTGAACTTAGGCGAGCCGGCTCCACCAGTGCAATAGAAAAGCCACAACGTGCAAATGTGATCGCCGCTGTCATACCAGTCATACCTCCACCGGCTATGACAATATCGTACTGTTTATCTGAATACACCATTTTATCTGAACCAGTCATTTAAATCGATCACTCGGCTATTGAGCTTTACTTTTTTTTCGTATGACTTTTTTAACTTTGCCATTCAAATTAGAAGCCATTAACTTTTCTATTTTATCAACTTGTTTAGGTGCACCTGAAGAAAGCACTTGGTTGCCTTTTTTAGTAATTAACACGTCATCTTCGATACGAATACCAATTCCCCACCATTTTTTATCAAGCCCTTTAGTTTTAGATGAAAAATAAAGTCCCGGCTCAACAGTCAACACCATACCTTCATCTAAGGTACGCGGCTCGCCATCTTGCTCATAATCACCCACATCATGAACATCAAGACCTAACCAGTGACCTGTTTTATGCATATAAAAAGGCTTATAAGCTTCATTGTCAATTAGTGTCTCTAAATCACCTTTCAATATACCCATTTCTATTAACCCTTGAGTTAATATTTCAACAGCAACTTCATGAGGCGCCGACCAATAATTACCTGGTTTGGCAGCTTTAATCGCTGCCATATTAGCTTTTAATACCCATTCATAAGCTTGTTTTTGCTGCTTAGAAAACTTTCCATTTACCGGAAAAGTTCGAGAAATATCAGAAGCATAATTTTCTAATTCAGCGCCAGCGTCAATTAACAGCAAATCACCATCTTTCATTTTGGTATTATTTTCAATGTAGTGCAAGATGCAGGCATTTTCGCCACTAGCAACAATTGATGGGTAAGCTTCGAAACGTGCACCTTGACGCGCAAATTGATATTTTAGTTCTGTTTCAATTTGTAATTCATTCATTCCTGGCTGACAAGTTTGCATCGCGGCCATGTGAGCTTTTGCAGAAATTTCACTGGCTTTTTTCATCACTTTTATTTCTGCTTTGCTTTTAATTAAACGCATATCATGCAAAATATGACTCAAATCAATCAATTCGCCTGGCGGATTAGCGCCTTTCTTAACTTGTGAACGTAACGTATTAATCCACCCCATAATATGGTTATCAAAATCAGAGTGATTACCAAACTCATAATAAATACGTTCTCTTCCCTCCATTAAACCTGGCAGGATTTCGTTAATATCATTAATTGGAAAAGTATCATCGCAACCAAAACGTTTTTTGGCGCCAATTTGTCCTTCGCGTCGTCCGTGCAAAGTTTCTAATTTTAGATTTTTTTCTCGACAAAAAACAACATATTCACCATGCTCTCTTTCCGGCAATAAAACTAATACCGAGTCAGGCTCAGGAAAACCTGTTAAATAATGGAAGTCGCTATCTTGTCTAAAGTGGAAATGCGTATCACGGCTCCTAACATGCTCTTTTGCCGAAGACAAAATAGCAATGGAATTTTTACCCATAATGTCCATAAGCGCTCTTCGACGATGGGCAAATTCTAGTCTTGATATCATTTACTAAATTCTCTTTAAAATAAGGTCTGTTAAGCTTTCATTTTTATTACTACTGAGAATATTTTTTGGCTAACTAGGCAAAAAGAACGCCATGTAATGTAAGCCTATGTTAAAGAATAATAACGTCGTCAGACAAAAAAATCACGCGCTCACCTGGTAATGATTAAAAAAACGCTTTTTATCGTTGTTTGTCACTCATTTATGACTCACTAAACTTTGCTTCTCACTCCTTGATCAATGCTTTTTCAAAGCATAAAAATAACAAAAATCAAAGCTCAATAAACCCTAACCATTAAAAGTATTGATTTGATGGCTTAATGCAACGTATGTTTCTTTGACGGTGTTTTTTCTGAATTGGTTAAAGGTTTGACTAGCATCTCCCAATGAATAATTTGCACAGCTACCTTAATGTGCTCTATCAAAGTAAACAAGGCTTCTTGCGTTGTATCATCATCATCTGCTTCTAATTTCAATTGAGAAATATCAGCAATATCAATTAATGACTCTTTAACTTCCTCACTTTCAATAATTTGGTTACCCGTCTGCAAACCAAAACCAAATAAAAAGCCTTCACACCAATTAACCGTTTCTTCAAGTTGATCAATCGTCGGATAAGTTTCGTCAGGCAAAAGCATCGGTGCTAATGAGTCCTGCTGACTCATCTGCTCATGCGTCCACTCAAATAGTGCTTTAATTAACGGTTCTAGCTGACTAATTACCTTTTTATCGTAGTCTTTCAACAACTCAACTAAAGTCGTTTGCCACGCTACATCCGTCTTATTACAAGCCGCTAAAACACCAGATATTGAACCTTGTAGCTCAGATGCAGTTATTTCAGCCTCGCTAGCTACTAAAGCTTCTTCAAGGCTTTCGTAGTCAATAGCTTCCTTAGAAATCACTAAATCGCCTCCTAAACACCTAAAATATGTCATTTTGTTAACAATTTTAGCCATTATACCATTGACCGCAACGCCTATGCGCTCTATATTAAAAACATTCTAAAAAACAGTTGTTTGCCATGAATAGTTCAAACCTTTCACAACTTGAAACTAGCGTATCAAAAATACTAAAAATGTATAAGACGTTAGAAAAGGAAAACCGTCAACTTAAACTCGACAAAAAGGGTCTTATGGAAAAAAACCAATTAGCAAGTGAAAAAATAGAAGCTATGATTAGTAAACTCAAAAAGTTGGGTTAATTATGGCTGATTTAAAACCAGTTAGTGTCGATATCCTTGACAAAGAATACCATGTCTCTAGTCCTGACGATCAAATTCCTCAGTTAAAACAAGCGGCTAAAGAGCTTGATAAGCGCATGCGTGAGATTAAAGCTAATGGCAAAATCATTGGTACCGAACGCATTGCTGTTATGGCCGCACTCAACATGACTTATGAATTACTCCAAGCAGGCATCTCTGACTCAAAAGAATCGCCAAAAATAGCCGAACGAATTCAAAAACTACAAAAAGATGTCGATTTGGTACTAGCATCAAGTGCTCAAATGGAGTTAACATAAGCTAAGTCATCGTCTACTTTGTGCGCCTAGCTGTTGTAGTCCTTGAGCCGATAACTTTCTCCCTGGGAGCTCTTGTTAATTAATGGTGTGCAAGTCCGGCCCGTATCGGAAAGCCTGATTTAATTACGGAATTCCCCCTTGAACCCTAGGGTTCATGGGCGAGACCAGCAAACGGCAAAGCGGATGATGACTCATAAACTTCTCTTATTAACATTTAATTTATTGCAGTAATTTTATGTCAACAGAACTATTAATAGAAAAACAAAAAAATGATATCCGCCAAAAAATTAGAAAAATACGCCAGCAAATTCAAGGAACAGAGGCTCAACAAGCCTCAGAGAACATCGCAAAAAATTTAGCGAGTCAAATTAGTTACACTAATGCCAATAAAATAGCCTCTTTCATTTCTTTTGATGGTGAAACTAACACTCAGCCCCTCAATCAAATGCTACTGAAAGAAAAGTCGCTTTATTATCTACCCAAAATTAAACCAACAAAACCCAACCGTCTTTGGTTTATGCCATACAAAGGCCAAGAAACACTTAAAAACAATTGTTTTGGTATACCTGAAGTTGATTTAGGTGTTGGTGAGTGTGCCCCACTTTCATCATTGGGCATTATCTTAATTCCACTGGTTGCCTTTGATAATAATGGCAACCGTGTTGGTATGGGAAAAGGCTATTATGATGCCAGCTTATCTTATTTGGTAAACGATGAAGAAGGTGAGTTTTTTAAGCGACCTCTATTTGTTGGTATTGCCTATGAACAACAGAAAGTCGATGAAATTCCTACTACACCTTATGATGTTAAATTAGATATGGTGCTGACCCAAACTCGGAGTTATGAGTTTTAAACATCAAATTGTAGTCGCTTGACGACTGCAATACCTTGTTAAAAGATTTAAACTTGTTAAATTAGTTTAGCTGTGTTTCGATTTTAATAATAGGAGCATTTACTTGATAAACTTTAACTTAAAACTATTTTATTGTAATAAGTAAAAGCAATCAAATTCAGTTGTACTGATTTTTACTAATTAATATTGATCGTTATTAATCGTCTAATTGAGCAATATCTACCACTTGCTCTTGCTGAGCTGGGGCAGGAATTTCTGCAACAGTAACACTATTTAAACTCGAAAAAACAATACCTAATCCGAGCAGCGCAGCTAGTACGACTAATATATCTGGCTTGCGTTTCATCTTTTTCTCCAAACTGCCTAATATTTAATGCAATTTCACTATTAGTTGGAATCTGTTAAATTACAGTCCTGACTAGCTAAAGCTAGAGGGCCGCATTATAGTTATGCTTTATCAAAAAATAACCGCACTTTTTTGCTAAGAGCACTTATTAAATTACTTTTATTTTCAATGGATTTCAACATTTCTAGCTAGAAACTGCTGAGTTTGTGAAGTAAATACGGTTTAATTGCTAAAAATAGCAGTCTCATTTGCAAAAAATGTATAATTTAAATAGTAATCAATAGGTTGTTTAATCTTCCTTAAATTACTTTTGTTAACTTTCACTGATACGAAATAATATGAATAAACAACTCGAATTAAAAATCCAAGCTGCTAAAGCTGCTTTAAAATATGTTTTAGAAGGTGAAGTCATCGGTATAGGTACTGGCTCTACAGTTAACTGTTTTATTGATTGTTTAGTTGAAAGTAGGCTGCATGTAAAAGCCGCTGTTTCTAGCTCTGAAGCATCAAGCCAAAGACTTTTAGCTGCTGGCATTGAAGTTATTAGTCTCAATGATGCAGCTGAAGTACCCATTTATATTGATGGTGCCGATGAATCCAACCACCAGCTTGCATTAATCAAGGGTGGTGGTGGTGCACTAAGCCGAGAAAAAATTATTGCTGCTGCTTCAAAAAAATTTGTATGTATTGCCGATCAATCTAAATATGTTTCACGCCTAGGCGAGTTTCCTTTACCTGTTGAGGTACTGCCCATGGCAAGAAGCTATGTTGCACGGGAGCTTGTAAAGCTTGGTGGCAACCCAGTTTATCGCAATGGGTTTACAACTGACAATGGCAATGTGATTTTAGATATTCATGGATTAGCGGTTGATGAACCTGAAAAACTCGAATCAGATATTAATCAAATCACTGGCGTTGTAACCAATGGTTTATTTGCCATTCGGCCAGCGGATCATCTTATTCTAGCAACCGATGATGGTATAAAAGAATATTAGGGATTGTTAATCCTTTCGTCTTCTTGGAAATTATTCAATGACTAACACACGTAAAACTAAACAAGCTGAAGAAATTGTTAATTGGAATTTGGTTTTTCCTAACCAAGCAAATCCAAGCGGCAATATGTTTGGTGGTGATGTTATGTCGATTATGGATACAACCGCTGCAATGGCTGCAAAACGTTTTAGTGAACTTGAAGTATCAACCGTGACAGTTGAAGCTATTCATTTTGCCAAACCCATTATGGTTGGCGATAATATAAAAACAGTTGCGAGAGTTGCAGCCGTAGGCAACACCTCGATGATGGTAAAAGCCGATGTCTATCGTGACATTGGTGATAACCAACTCGAAAAATGTGTCAGCGCTTTTTTAAATTTTGTTGCCTTTGATAACAAAAGAATGCCAGCTACAGTTCCGCTTTTAGTTATTTCATCGGAGAATGAAAAAATTCATCAAATTGCTTTAATCGTCAAAAACTCAGCTAAGACCAGAAGCGAAGCACTAAAAAAGTTGAGCTAATTTAAGTTATTGTTATTTTCTGAAACTTGCTCCTTTCGAGTCTTACAGTGCTGTAAAATTTCACTGCGCCTTTTATTATCCGCACTATGCCACCCAGTAATTTCATCCAGATGTCGAAAACATCCAAGACAAATGTTATTTTGATCGAGTGTGCAAATACTGATGCAAGGAGACTCTACGCTTTCTTCTAAACCACTACTCAACTAACTTCTCCAAAACTCAGGCGTAAACAGAACTAGCAAAGTAAAAATTTCTAACCGCCCAAATAACATAGCGATGGATAATACTATTTTAGACAAGTCACTTAAACTCGAGTAATTAGCAGCAACATCACCTAAACCTGGACCTAAATTATTCATGCAAGCTGCTACGGCTGAAAATGCCGTCACTTGATTAAGGCCATCAGCCATTAATATCAGCATAAAAATAATAAATAAAACAATATAGGTCGCAAAGAATCCCCAAATGGCTTCTATAATATTATTAGGCAAGGATTTACCACCTACCCTAATTTTAAAAATAGCATTAGGATGAACTAATTTTCTAATTTCACGATAGCCTTGCTTAATCAATAATAAAAACCGAATCACTTTAAGACCGCCGCCCGTTGATCCCGCACAACCGCCAACAAAACTGGTAAACAATAATAAAATAGGGGCAAAAATAGGCCATGTTGAAAAGTTTTCTGTTGCAAAACCTGTTGTTGTTGCAATTGAGATTGTATGAAAAAGTGAACTTTGCAATGCTTTAGAAAAATCTATATCACTATGTAAAATCAAAACAAGTAACACAATAATGCTGACAACAAACAAAAGGCTAATATAAGTTTTAAACTCAGGATCTTTAGTGTAGGGCTGAATACTTAATCCTCGAACAGCAGCAAAGTGTAATGAAAAATTAACACCACTAATAATCATAAATAACATGCAAACGAGTTCAACTTCTGGGTCGTCAAAGAAACCAATACTGGCGTCATGAGTAGAGAAGCCACCAATTGCGACCGTACTAAAGCTATGACTAATTGCATCAAAGGCTGGCATACCCGCTATCCAATACCCCAGCGCACATAAAATCGTTAAACCTAAATAAATGTACCATAATGCTTTGGCGGTTCCAGCAATCCTTGGCGTTAATTTTGAATCTTTAACTGGTCCGGGAGTCTCAGCGCGATAGAGCTGCATACCCCCAATACCTAACATAGGCAAAATAGCCACCGCTAAAACGATAATCCCCATTCCACCTAACCACTGAAGTTGCTGTCGGTAAAACAATATCGAAGGAGCCAAATCATCCAGGCCAACAATAACCGTTGCGCCTGTTGTCGTTAATCCAGAAAAAGATTCAAAAATAACATCTGCAATACCTAGATTAGGAATATCACTTAAATAAAGCGGTATAGCACCAAATAAACTTAAAACTGTCCAAAATAAAATAACGACTAGAAAGCCATCACGAATACGTAATTCACCTTGAATATTCTTCCTTGGAAAAAATAATAGCATCCCAGTAAATAAACTAATTAGAAAACCAGAAAAAAACTCCAGCCCATTACCATCCCGAAAAATACTACTCAGGATTAATGGCGGCAACATTGTTAAGCTAAATAACATTAACAATATTCCAAGAATTCTTATAATTAACTGGGTCTGCATTGCTGAGCTTAAATTTTATTTAAAAGAAAGTTAAATCGACTTGAAAAAGCTGTTCAATATCCTTGACATACTTTTTATCAACCAAAAATAAAATCACGTGATCATCAGTTCTAATAATCGTATTGTGATGTGCAATTACCACACGTTGTTCACGAACAATTGCCGCAATAGTTGTTCCTCTTGGTAATTCCAACTCACCAATAGCACGCCCAACAACTTTAGAGGTATCTTCAGTACCATGAGCAACGGCTTCCATAGCTTCTGCTGCGCCTCGACGCAAACTATAAACATTGGCTACATCACCACGACGTATATGTCTTAATAAGCTACCAGTTGTTGTATGCTGAGGAGAAATTGCAATATCAATTTGATCGCCTTGCAATAAATCAATATAAGCTGGACGATTAATTAATACCATGCTTTTGCGTACGCCTAAACGCTTCGCTAGCATCGCCGACATAATATTTGCTTCATCTTTATTAGTAACAGCGATAAACACATCCATATGGTCAATATTTTCGTCTGCTAGCAATTCTTCATTGCTAGCATCACCATGCAGTACAACAGTATCATCTAACTCATCACTGATCGCTTCTACTTTTTCGGTATCCATTTCAATTAGCTTAACATTAAAGTTTTCTTCTAAAGAAGAAGCTAAACCTTTGCCAATATTACCGCCACCGGCAATCATAATATTTTTATAAGGGTTTTCAAGTTTTTGCAATTCACCCATCATTTGTCTGATATGGTGACTAGCAGCAATAAAGAAAACCTCATCATCAGCTTCAATCACTGTATCACCAGTTGGCATGATTGCTTCCCCTCGGCGAAAAATCGCTGCCACTCGCGTTTCTATATTGGGCATATGTTCTTTAAGTGCTGATAATTCATTACCAACTAGTAACCCGCCATAATAAGCCTTTACTGCAACTAGCCTGACTAAACCATCAGCAAAGTCAACAACCTGTAGTGCTCCGGGATTTTCAACTAAGCGACGAATATATTTAACCACTAATTGTTCAGGGCTAATCACAACATCAACCGGTAAATTATTTGAGTCAAATAACGCCTTTTCTTCTAAGTATTCAGTATTCCTAACTCGAGCAATCTTTTTGGGTGTATTAAAAATAGAATAAGCTACCTGGCAAGCAATCATATTGGTCTCATCACTATTAGTCACAGCAATAAGCATATCAGCATCTTCTGCACCCGCTTGCCTTAATATCTGAGGATGGGAACCATAACCAACGATGGTTCGTAAGTCTAAGTGGTCTCTTAACTCTCTTAACTTGCGAGGATTAATATCAACCAAAGTAATTTCATTATTTTCGCCTGCTAAACTGATAGCTAGAGTTGCTCCAACTTGTCCAGCACCTAAAATAATTATTTTCATAGTGAATTAACTCTAATTTAGGGTCAATAACGCATTCAATTTTTTTATTTGCTAACCATACACCCAAATATAAAAAATACCTAATTTGGTTTTATTATCAATACCTAGTTTCATTTTTAACATATACCCAGTGCATTTTAAAAAGCGACAAGTATCTATACTTTTCTAAGTCCGCAAAAATAAAACCCATCCATATCAAGTTCGCCGGGAAATATTTGATAACCCAATTCTGCCCTTTGATTAAATTGCTCGTTAACCACTATAGGTAATCTAGTTATTTTAGCATTCTTTGAGGCCAAAAAATCCTGTATTTGATTTTGGTTTTCACTTTTAAAAACGGAGCAAGTTGCATAAACCAATAAACCGCCTGGTTTTAAGATATCCCAAGCCGTATTAAGTAGTTCTTTTTGTAATTGTTGTAAGGGTTTTATATCTGTCACTTGACGATGAATCTTAATATCGGGATTACGTCGAATAACCCCACTGGCTGAACAAGGCGCATCAAGCAAGATCCGATCAAAGAGTTGCTCATCCCACCACTCACTTAAGTTCTTCAAGTCACTTGCAATCAATTGGCAATTTAATTGCATTCGGCTTAATGTTTGCTGGATTTTTTCTAGCCGCTGCGATGATATATCAATAGCTGTTAAATCAACTCGTTTTTCTCTTTGCAAAATATGGGTAGTTTTACCCCCTGGTGCAGCACAAGCATCTAAAACTCGTTGATTCGGCTGCAAATCTAACATCTCAACCACTAACTGAGCAGCCGCATCTTGTACTGTTACATCACCTACTGAAAAACCCGGCAGTTGATTCACATCCACAGCTTTATCCAAAACAATTGCATCGAGAGCAAGTGGGTGCAACTTAGCGGGGATTTGCTCCGACAAAAGTTGCTTTAAGTAATCATTTCGAGAAACCCTTAAATTATTAACTCGAATAATCATAGGTGCTTTTTGATTGTTGCTTAGCAATATTTTTTCAAAATCATCTGGCCAGTCTTGTTCTAATTTTTCGACTATCCAGCTTGGATGTGAATGTTGAAAGGTTAACGATTGAGCCAAACGTTGTTGTAAGCTTTCTTTTTCACGTTGATAACGTCTTAAAATTGCATTCACTAGTCCGGCTGCCCATGGCTTGCCCTGTTTTTTGGCCAAATTAACCGACTCAGATAAAGCAGCATGATCCGGCGTTGACAAATACTTTAACTGATAAAGGCCTAAAATAATGACCAGTAAAATATCAGCATCTTTCTTTTTAAGTGGTTTATCTAATAAACTTTCCGCCATTAGTTTTAACTGATGAAAAAAACGTAAACTTCCGAAAAGCAATTGCTTGGCCAACGCTTGATCTTGAGAGCTTAAGCTCTGTTGCTTAATAAGCAGAATTTGATTAACTGACTGGCCTTCAATAACAACTTGACTTAACCAAGTGAGAGCCAGCATACGTGGGTTATTCATATTAGGTTCTGTTGCTGTTTCATTCTTATTTCTGGGAAGAATGATTGCCTAAAGTTAGTTTATTTTCAAACCAACTACGACGTGAATTTAATAAGTCTGCCGCTGACATAACCTTAGCGCCATCGGGCTGTAACTGTGTCATTAAAAGTGTCTTACCATCACCACAGACCACTTCAATTCCCTCAGAAGTTAAGTCAATAATGCTCGCATAAGGCTTTGATGATGTATTTTCAGTCGATTGAACTTGCCAAACTCGAATACGTCTATCATCTGCGTGGGTAAAACAAATTGGCCAAGCGTTAAAGGCACGGACTTTTCTCTCAATAACTAATGCTGACTCTGACCAATCAATTTCTGCTTCTTTTTTTGAAAGTTTGTGTGCATAGCAAGCTAAGTCTGATAATTGCTTTTCACCAATAAAATCCATTTGAAAATTATCTAAATAATGATTAATGCTTTCCCCGCCTAATTTGGCCAGCTTATCGTGTAAAGAGCTTCCTGTTTCATTCGATTCAATAGGACAAGAGTGTTTTAACAACATATTACCAGTATCTAAACCCTCATCCATCTGCATAATCGTAATACCGGTTTCATTATCACCGGCTTCAATAGCTCTTTGAATAGGCGCCGCACCGCGCCAACGAGGCAATAATGAAGCATGAATATTAATACAGCCATGCTGGGGAGTTGTTAATACACTTTTAGGTAAGAGCAAGCCATAGGCAGCAACAATCATTAAATCTGCTTGATAGTTCGCCAAACGTTCCAAGTCTTGTTGGCTTTTAAAATTAATAGGTTGTTCAACCGGAATATTATGATCGACAGCAATCTGCTTAACTGGCCCATAAGAAAGTTTTTTACCCCGTCCACTTGGCCTATCTGGCTGGCAATAAACCGCACAAACTTTATGATTCTGGCCTAATAAAACTTGTAAAGCAACCGCTGCAAAATCAGGTGTTCCTGCAAAAATTATTTTCAGTGGTTGATTAGTCATACAAGCCTTCGCAAGATACTCAGATAATTAGGGTGGACTGAATGTTATGATGATTGTTTTAATCTTTGCTCTTTTTCTAATTTCTTGCGAATTCGTTCTCGTTTAAGTGCCGATAGATAATCAACAAACAATTTTCCTTGAATATGATCAAACTCATGCTGAATACAAACAGCCAATAAGCCATCTGCATCCATCTCAAATGGCTTACCTTCGCGATCAAGTGCTTTAATTCTCAACTCATCAGCTCGCTCAACTTTGGCATAAATACCTGGAAAAGAAAGACAACCTTCTTCCATTTCCTCAACACCTATCAATTCAACAATTTCTGGGTTGATAAACACTAGAGGGGAATTTTTACCTTCAGAAACATCAACAATAAATAACTGCTTATGAATATTGACCTGAGTAGCAGCTAATCCAATACCTGGAGCGGCATACATGGTTTCAAACATATCATCGATTTGAATTTGCAATTGAGAATCAAATGCCTTAACCAGCGCTGCTTTTTTTCTTAATCGAGTATCGGGATATTCAAGTATTTCTAATAAAGCCATATGAGTGACATAAGTTTATGTGACGTAAGTTCTAGTAAAACTATAAGTAATACTGCTAAGATAATGATCATACTGAAAAAACTGTTCGGTTAACAGTATTTTAACAAACTGGTGTTTTCAGTGAATTTTAGGCTAAAATGATAGAGTGTTTGACCTTATAATAAGCAACAATGTTTGTCTGACAAAAAACCATAGGGAAAAATCAATGAAAAAATTAACCTTGGGCATTATCTGTGCATTAGTAGTCGGCTTTATGGCTAAACTGCCTAAAGCTGTTGAGCTAGCACCCAATCACCCCGAGTTTCACGTTGTCGAACCTGGTGATACCCTATGGGATATTTCAGAAAAATTTCTTCAATCACCTTGGCTTTGGCCAGAAATCTGGCATGTTAATACTCAGGTGAACAACCCTCATTTAATTTTTCCAGGTGATATTATTTCTCTGGTTTATATTGATGGAAAACCTAGGATTACCAAAACCAATCGCTTCCCCGATGGTACAATTAAGTTGAGGCCTAAAGCGAGAGAATTAACGGCTGATCAAGCCATAACAACCATTCCGCTCAGCGCCATTGCGCCCTTTTTAACCTCTGCTCGAGTTGTGTCAGAAGAGCAGCTTGAAACTGCACCATATGTAGTTGGCAATGATAGTGAGCGTTTACTAGCTGCTGAAAATAATAAAGCTTATGTACGTGGAATTGTCGACCCAACAGCAGAAAAATACACCTTTTTCCGCAAGGGTGATATTTATTATGACCCAGTGACTGAAGAAGTACTTGGTATTGAAGCCCAGCATGTTGCAGAGGCAAAAAAAGTACAGTCCGGTGATCCTACGGTTATGGTATTAGGAAAGTCATCGATGGAATTACGTCTTGGTGATAGAGCCTGGCCAACTAATGATGAGCAACTACGACCAACTTATTTTCCACGCTCACCAAAAAACTTTGATGGCGGCCAAATCATTTCTGTTTACAATGGCGTACAAAAAATTGGTCAATACGATATTGTTGTCATCAATCGTGGCGTAAGAGAAAACATGGAAGTCGGCCATGTACTGTCGATTTATCAAAAAGGGGCCACTATCGTTGATGACATCGCTACACAGCGCAGAAAGGATGATGAATCTGTTAACGCATTAACTAAATTGAAAGAGGGTATCACGGGTAAAAAACAAATGGTTACACTACCCGATGAATATGCTGGCCGATTGATGGTATTCCGTACTTTTGAAAAGGTCAGTTTGGCCTTAGTACTTAAAGCCGAAAGAGAAATCAATGTACTCGATAAGGTAAAAATGCCTTATTGATTATAATCAAGCTTCAAACTATGTAATGGACACTATATGCAGGGATCGCATTCAAATAAAGACTATCTGGATTATTTGCTCGCTTTAAAAATGATTCAAGGCATTGGTAATGTCACTGCCTTTAAGTTGTTAGATCATTACTCCAATGCTGAACAAATTTTTACCGCTAGCACTGATCAACTTAAACGCTTGGGCTTACAAGCTCAGGTTATTAAACAAATTCATCAATTTGACTTCACTCAAGTAGCAGCGATAAAAAACTGGGCAATATCACCTAATCGATACATTATCCCTTTGGGTAGCCCTCACTACCCAAAACTTTTGTCTCAAATATACAACCCACCACTGGTATTGTTCGTTTTAGGTAACTTAGGTATTTTACAATCCCCTCAAGTTGCTGTTATTGGCTCTCGAAGTCCAACAGTCCAAGGTATACAAAACACTCATATGCTTTGCGAAGCCCTGGTTGAGCAAGGCTTAACCATTACCAGTGGTTTAGCTATGGGAATTGATGGTGAAGCCCATAAAGCGGCCTTAAAATCACAAGGATACACAATAGCTGTAACAGGAACGGGACTTAATCGGGTTTATCCAGCGAGTCACCGTGAACTTGCTCGTGAAATTTCCGAGAAAGGTGTTTTGATCTCAGAAAAACTTCCTGATGAACCAATTTATAAGGGTAGCTTTCCACAACGAAATCGAATTATTGCCGGTTTATCAATGGGTACCCTGGTTATCGAAGCTGCCAACAAAAGTGGCAGTTTAATTACCGCTCATCATGCAGCGGAGGAGGGAAGAGAAGTTTATGCTATACCTGGCTCAATTCATAATCGATTAACAAAAGGTTGCCATCAATTAATTAAGCAAGGCGCTAAATTAGTCGAATCTATCAATGATATTATTGATGATCTACCCTACTCTATTCATTCAAGAGAACCATGCCTATCAAACACACACAAAACGGAGCTAAGCGATGAAGATAGTCAATTTCTACAATATCTTGACTATGAAACAACACCACTTGATAGGATTGTCGAGCGCAGCCAATTGACAGTTGAGCTGACCACCAATAAACTGTTACAACTTGAACTAGATGGTTGGATTATTAATAGTGCTGGCGGATATAGTCGCAAATAAATTTGTCGACAAAGCACCTATTTACCACTTAAGCTAACTCAAGCAAGATAGACTTTATATTCTAAAACTATATCGGAATCGGAAAACTGAATGAAAACAGAAGTGATGGATGTCCTTTTATATATTTTTGAGCGTTTTCAAGAAGATGAGTTTATTCCAATGGACAAAGCGCAGACGCTAATTGATGAGCTGGAAGATCTTGGTTTTCATTCCAGCAAAATTAATTCAGCGCTTGATTGGCTTGATGGTTTAATCGAAAACAGTTCAAGTGATTTTGCGCCGCTAGAAACAGAACAACAGAATATTCGTGTTTATCATCCTTATGAGCTTAAATATTTATCTATAGAGTGTTGTGATTTTCTTTACTTCTTAGAACAACAAAAAGTTCTTGACCCGCATAGCCGAGAAGCTGTTGTTGATCGCGTTATGGCACTTGACTCGCAAAAAACAATCAACCTTGATGATCTAAAATGGGTCATCATGATGGTTTTATTTAATTTACCTGGTAAACAAGAAGCTGCTGTCTGGCTAGAAAATATTGATAATCACTTTCATTAATTAATGATCAACTCTTCTCTTTATAAAGATTTATGCCATCCTGCTGACGTTTAAATCGCTTATAACTCCATTGATATTGTTCTGGACATTGTAAAATAATTGATTCTAGCTGCTGATTCATTCCCAAATTAAACTGATTAACATCATCAAAAAAAATATCAAACGTTGGTTTATACAAATCAATATTAAATCCTGTTAAATTTTTTGTGCGTAAACAACTCGCAAATAATAAATTTGCTTGGGTTTTTTGGATAAACTTATGTAGTAACGTCATGGTGTATGCAGATTGCCCAAAAAAAGGTGTATAAACACCTGAGCCTTTAGGCGCTTGATCCGGCAAGATAACCATTACACCTCCTTGTTTTAATAACTTCAGTAAATTCATAATCCCTTTTGGATCAGTTGCAAGTGGGCGGCCGCCAAATTTTGTTCTTGCATCTAATAATAAGCGATCAATTGCAGGTAATTTAGCTTTACTATACATAGCAATAACAGAATAATTAATTTGCATCCAATGCCAGAACATTTCCCAGTTACCAATATGCGGTGTCGCTATAATTAAAGGCTGATTTTTGTTAACGTACTCATCAACAAACTCCTGATTATTCACTTGTTTAATTTGCTTTTGTATTTGTTTTTTTGAAGCTAGCCAAGTTTTTGGTAGCTCCACAGCAAGTAACGTACTTTGTATACAGATTTGTTTGGTTAGCTCATCACTCTCTTGCTGGCTATGTTCGGGAAAACAAATTTGTAGATTTTTGCTAATAGTTGTCTTAAAAGGAGTCGGTAAAGCTACGCTAATGTAACCGAAGAATAAACCAATTCTTCTTAATACCCAAAAGGGTAAAAAACCTAGCGTTTTAATAAAAAAGAGAGCGACCCTACCTTTAAGGATTTTTATTAAATTATTCACTCGTTATTGTTTGTTGTGTTTGTATCCATTCACTCATACCACCATCCATACTATAGCTTCTTGCAAAGCCAAATTGATTAAATAATTCAGCTGTCGCCTGACTTGAATTACCATGATAACAACAAATAATAATAGGTTTTGATTTATCTGCCTTGTCTAAAAATGCTTGCACATTATCATTATCAATTCGAGTAGCACCATCTATGTGCCCCGAGTCAAAGGAATTAGCATCTCGAATATCAACCACCAAAGTGGTTTCACTATTTATTATTTCTGCTGCTTCATCAATCGATATTCGCTTCATCATATTAGTTTACCTTTTCAAAAATTAAATCCCAAACCCCATGCCCAAGCTTTTCACCACGTTTTTCAAACTTAGTTTCTGGACGACTCTCTGGTCTTACGACATAAGCATTATCATCCGAATGATTTTTCCAGTTTTCCTCTTGCTGCATTACTGCCAACATATGTTTAGCATAATCCTCCCAATCAGTTGCCATATGCAATAGACCGCCCGCTTTTAATTTTTTTTGCGTGGATTGAGCAAACTCTGATTTTACAATGCGCCGCTTATGATGACGACTTTTATGCCAAGGATCAGGAAAAAATAATTGAACCTTGCTTAAACTTTCATCACTAATCATATGCTCAAAAACTTCAATAGCATCATGGCAAATTACTCGAACATTATTCACACTTTTTTCTTGTATTTCAGCTAACACTGAACCAATACCCGGCCTGTGGACTTCTATACCGATAAAGTTATCAGTGGGGTAATTAACCGCTTGCTCAATGAGGGACTGTCCCATACCAAAACCTATTTCGACAGTTACAGGGTTATTATTACCAAATAACTCGTCAAATTTGATTTTTTGTTGGATAAAATTAATACCATAGTCCGACATATAGTTATTATATGCATGGGCCTGTCTCTGTGACATTCGACCCTCTCGACGGACAAAACTCCTAATTTTTCGATGAATTTTTTGCACTCTGATTATTCACTTTTCATAAATTAGGCGAAATTATATCAATGAGTGTTTGAATAAGGCCATATTTAAGACAAAAATAGTTTTTTTAGCTTTTTTGTCGAAATATTGACTAATCAATTTAACAGGGCAAACAGGCCTTCTACTGGCTAGGCCAATGATTTATAGACTAAAATTAAGCATTGACCATTTTCAAAAACATGTTAATTTTAACCAGACAACACAATTAATTGCTCTATTCTATAGATAATCGTATCTAATAAGTATCTAAATAGTTTTCATTTATGTTTCCAGAGATTCCTAACAATCACGCTTTAGCAGCGCTCATTTTAACAATGATCGCGCTGTTTCTATTTAGACGTGAAGATATTCGTTTAGAATCTAGCTGTCTGATCGTTTTGATCATTGTAACCGTTATATTTGAACTCTTTCCCTATCACCAAGTTGGTGGAGAAAATGATGGCAAGCGACTTGAAGCCGTCCACCTATTTTATGGGTTTGGTCACGAAGCACTGATTTCTGTTTGTGCCTTGATGATTGCCGGTCATGGACTTGTAAGAACTGGTGCATTAGAGCCCGTAGGGCGATTACTGGGACGACTTTGGAAATCTAGTCCAAAGTTTTCCTTACTCGTTACCTTGTTAATCGCAGCAGTTTTGTCTGCCTTTATGAACAACACGCCCATTGTTGTCTTATTGTTACCGATTTTAATTAGTGTTTCGGTACGCAATAATGCCTCCCCATCGGGCATGTTAATGCCAATGGGTTTCGCCACACTAGTCGGCGGCATGTCAACGACTATTGGCACATCAACCAACTTATTAGTTGTTGCTGTTGCTGCTGAACAAGGCCTGCGTCCATTGGGATTATTTGATTTTGCCGTCCCTGCATCTGTTGCTGGCGTTGTTGCTATTATCTATCTCTGGCTGATTGCGCCTAAAATGCTGCCACCACGAGAGTCAATATTAGAAAGCGGTGCACCCAGAGTTTTTACCGCCCATTTAACCATCGATGAAACTGGCTTTGCTGCGGGCAAAAGCTTAGCGGATATTATTGAACATACCAATGGCTCATTAAAGGCTGAACGAATTCAACGTTCCGGCGGCAGTGAATCAGACATTCGAATTATGCCAATGCCTGATGTTATTTTAAAAGCTGGCGATCGCATTCGTATTTCTGATACAGCAGATAATTTGAAAGATTATGAAAAAGCCCTAGGAGCAAAACTTTTTGTTGGAAAACAACAAGTAGATGAAGAGCATCCACTAACAGCAGAAGATCAACAACTAGCAGAAGTCGTTATTGTTCCTGGTTCCCCTTTAGCCGGTTCAACATTAAAAAATATTCGCTTTATCGATCAATATAAACTCGCTGCGGTCGCGTTACATCGTGGCGGTAAAGAAATTGATCTCTATAACAAACTCAGCAACGTTGACCTACAAGTCGGTGACATTTTATTAGTTCAAGGTGCACGTAATCAAATTTTAGAAATGAAGAGAAAAGGTGACTTGCTGGTATTAGATGCTACAACTGATTTACCTCATACCAGTAAAGCACCAATCGCTTTAGGTATTATGAGTTTAATTATTCTTTTAGCCGCCACTGGTTTATTACCTATTGCAATTAGTGCCTTAGTTGGTGTTATGCTGTTATTAGCAACACGTTGCCTTGATTGGTTTGATGCTGGGCGAGCCTTAAGTACTCAAGTTATTTTAATTGTTGTTGCTAGTTTAGCCTTGGGTGATGCCCTAATGAAAACAGGCGGAGCGAACTATTTAGCTCAAGTCTTTTTATATATAACTTATGGAATGCCTCCAGCAGTTATTCTGAGCGCTTTAATGCTACTGCTAGCGATACTAACAAACATTGTTTCAAACAACGCTGCGGCAGTTATTGGAACACCTATCGCTATTAGTGTTGCTGCTCAGCTTGGTCTTGATGCAGAACCTTTTGTTATTGCAGTTTTATTTGGCGCTAACTTTAGTTATGCAACACCAATGGCTTATAAAACTAATTTACTCGTGATGAATGCGGGTGGCTATTATTTTTCAGACTTTATGCGTATCGGTATTCCACTCGCTTTGATTATGTGGCTAACCTTATCTATTTTCATTCCTTTTTATTACGATATTCTTTAGGCTCTATTGAGTCGAGTAGAGAATAACTATTCATATGCCAGTCGTTACACCCAAAAAATTTGCTGATCTCATGCTTAAGTTTTATCAAAAGTATGGTCGCAAAAATTTACCATGGCAAAAGAATACGACACCTTATCGAGTTTGGGTTTCTGAAATCATGTTACAACAAACCCAAGTTAAAACAGTGATCCCCTATTATGAAAAATTTATGCAAAGCTTTGCTGCACTAGAAGACCTTGCTAAAGCAGACATCGATCAAGTCTTACAACACTGGCAAGGTTTAGGTTATTACTCTCGCGCAAGAAATTTACACCGATGCGCAAAAATAATTATGTCAGACTATCAAGGAGAGTTTCCTAACAACTTAGAACAAATGCAAGAACTGCCTGGTATAGGTCGTTCGACTGCTGGCGCAATTTTATCCTTAGCCATGGGCAAAACAACACCTATTTTAGATGGCAATGTCAAACGAGTTTTAGCTCGAGCATTTCTAGTGCCAGGCTGGTATGGCAAGTCGTCTGTAATGAAAGAGCTCTGGCAACTTTCTGAAACTTACACCCCTAAAAAATCTACCGGCAAGTTTAACCAAGCTATGATGGATCTAGGCGCAAGTTTATGTAGTCGAACTAAACCTCAGTGCCAACAATGTCCACTGTCTTCAATGTGCTTAGCTTATATTAAAAATAAAACCGATGAATATCCACATAAAAAACCCAAGAAAATTCTACCTGTTAAACAGGCTCATTTAATTCTAAAAACCAATCAAAAAAATCAAATACAATTAGTTAAACGGCCACCTGTTGGCATATGGGGGGGGCTATGGAGTTTACCAGAAGCTAACTCCTCAAAAAAAACCGGCCAGTCAGTCGAAACCTTCCGGCATACCTTTAGCCATTTTCATTTAGACATTGATGTACAAAAAGCACAAAAAACCTTCAATCTAGAAGAAAATCCAGCACTTGCATGGCATAATATTGAACAGCTACAACAAATTGCTCTGCCAACACCAATCAAAAAGTTTCTATTTAAGCACTTTAAACTCAATAAATAACACGAGAACACCATGATCTTTTGCCAAAAACTACAAAAACAAGCCGAGCCTATGGCATTTGCCCCTGTCCCGGGCGAGCTTGGTCAACGCATTTTAGACAATATTTCTAATGAAGCTTGGCAATCGTGGATTAAGCATCAAACGATGCTGATTAATGAAAAACACCTAAGCCTTGCTGATCCAGAAGCGCGTCGCTACTTAACCGGTGAAATGGAAAAATTTCTGTTTGGCGGCGACTATGACGAAATTGAAGGCTATATACCGCAAGACACGCCCAAAAAATGAATTTAACTAACCAACAACTCTTGACATTAAAACTTGATCCTAGTTTAATAGCGCGCTCCCCAGAAACACCTTGCTGGGAGTTCTAATGGCCTGGTAGCTCAGTTGGTAGAGCAGAGGACTGAAAATCCTTGTGTCGACAGTTCAATCCTGTCCCGGGCCACCATTGATTTTACTATTAAAAATCACCTAATATCTTGAAAACTAAAATAGTTTTAACTGTATTCTGTATTGCTCCATTGGGAAATGCTTAATTCTTCATGTAAGATATTCACTGACCAACACCAACAATTATAATTCCATTACTCTAATGAAAAGGAATAAAAGGCCCACAAAAAAGCCAATAAAATCATCCAGCAGCAAAACTCAGCAGAAGTCTGATTTTGAGAAAGCTGGTGATTTAGCCTATAAAAATGGGGATAAAGTTCGTGCGCTAAACGCCTATGCTAACGCATTACGAACGACCCCTAACCGTGATTGTAAAATAAAACTGACTTGTGTCTTAAATGGCGCTAGCTTGCAAGTTTTTAATGAAAACCTAAAAAAATTAATTTTACTCTGTATAAAAGAACCTAATTTACAATATCAAGATTTATCACAAGCTTGGTACTCTCTTTTAATGTGTGACCCAATATTTCTATCACTCCAACAATTAATACTAGGCAAAGAATATTGCAAAGAAAAACTACAACAATGTTTAAAAGATGAGTTTTTTTTACAAGGCGTTTCTAAAGTTATTGTATACGATATGGCTTTCGAATCTGCCTTAATAAAAATTCGTACTGAAATAACAAATGTAACTTTTATAAAAGCATTTGATGAATATTGCCTACAAACAGAATATGTATTTTGTAATGACTTTCCTAAACTAGAGCTTTACCCTATTGATCAAAAAATTCAAAGTTTAGGTATTTCTGATAATTCAGTTTCAAGGTCTGTACGTCAACATTATGAAGAAAATCCTTATCCTCGCTGGCGTTATATACACCGACAAAGGCCACTACAACGAAACCTTACAAAAAAACATCAACACCTTATTGCTGGCTGTGGTACTGGGTACGGCGCTTGCAACACCGCTTTAGCCTATCCAAACATCAAAATTACAGCTATAGACTTAAGTCTTGCCAGTCTTAGTTATGCTAAAAAGAAAGTTCGCCAGCTAAATATTAAAAACATTAAGTTTTATCAAGCTGATATTCTTGATTTAAGTGGGCTAGAGCAAAAATTTGAAGTGATTGAGTGCTCAGGTGTTTTGCACCATATGGATGACCCTGTTGTAGGTTGGTCTGAATTGTTAAATAAGTTGAAATATAATGGTCGTTTGCATATTGGGCTTTATAGTGAACTTGGTCGACAGGATATATTAGCTGCACGGAAAATTATTTCTGAGCAAAGTTTTAGAGCTGACCATCAAGGTATTCAATCTGCTCGAGATTATATTTATCAATTACCTAAAGAGCATGCTGCTAGAGAAGTTATGAATCGGCACGACTTTTATAGCTTATCGAGTTGTAGGGATTTATTATTTCATGAGCATGAACAATGTTTTACTTTGCTTCAACTCAAAGCTATTCTTGAACAGCTTAATCTTGTGTTTATTGGTTTTGATAACCTACCTATTGATGTTGTACAGCAATATAAAAAACTATTTCCAAATGACCCTAAATTAAATAATTTAGATAACTGGCATCAATTTGAATTAGATAACCCTAATATATTTAAATCTATGTATCAATTTTGGTGTTGTCGAAAAACTTAGTAAGCGACTAATTAAAGTTCATGTTTTTTGAATATCAACGGGTATAATTATTTTTTACTTCAACGTAATTATTAGCCGAATAGCGAAAAAACTTTTTTTCTTCATCGGTTAAAGCACGGATTTTTCGAGCGGGAGAACCAACCCACAAAAAGCCACTCTCTAGCTCGCGGCCAGGCGGCACCAAGCTATTTGCACCAACAACTACTTCAGAGTGTACAATAGCACCATCCATAACTACAGACCCCATACCAATTAAGCTTCGACTCTTAATTTCACAACCATGTAATATGGCTTTATGACCAACCGTCACATCATCACCAATAATTAATGGATAACCATCAGGATCATAAGGACCAGCATGAGTCACATGCAGTACTGCCCCATCTTGAATGTTAGTGCGTTGGCCGATTTTAATGCAATGAACATCACCTCTAATGACAACCATAGGCCAAACGGAACTATCATTACCAATTTCTACATCGCCAATGACTAACGCGCTTTCATCAATAAAAACACCTGGGCTAATTTTGGGCTGAATCGTTTGATAAGGTCTAATGGCCATTCAATCTCATTAATCTTTTGTTTTGTAGTAACTGCATTTTAGCCTAGAAAAAGGCCAATGAGCGAATAAAAGATGTTTATATTTTTATAATTTAAGCTAAAAAGCTAACGCATGGTGACTAATTCTTCCGAAGAAGTCGGATGAATCGCAACGGTATTATCAAAGTCGGCTTTAGTTGCACCCATTTTTACAGCCACAGCAAAACCTTGCAGCATTTCATCAGCACCTAAGCCAATAATGTGCACACCAACCACTTTTTCTTCTTCACCAATACAAACTAATTTCATTTTAGTCGGCTGACGATGCTTAGTAATCGCCGTATACATAGCGGTAAAACTAGCCGTATAAGCTTTCACCTGATTAGGAAATTGGGCTTTGGCTTGAGCTTCTGTTAAACCCACTGTACCAATGGCAGGATGAGAGAAAACCACAGTAGGAATATTGGTATAATCCAGCTTTTCATTGGACTTATTATTAAATAATCGCTCCGATAAGCGTCTACCAGCAGCAACAGCAACCGGTGTTAATTGTTCTCGGCCAGTATTATCACCAACGGCATAAACCCCTGAAATATTAGTATTTTGATACTCATCGGTTTTAATATATCCTTTAGTATCAAGCTCGATACCTAAAGCATCTAAACCTAGCTCTTGAGTCGCAGGGCGACGACCTATGGCATAAATAACCGCATCCACTTCAGGTAATGTATTGCCCTGATTAGCAAGCTGATAAGTTCCATCATTATTTTGAGAAATACTCGTAATTTCGGTATTTGAGTGTAAATGAATTCCTTCAGCGGATAGTTGCTCAGTTAGCGTTGATGAAATTAATTCATCAAAATGACGCAATGGCTGATTTTTTCTAATGACTAAGTGAGTATCGCTACCGAGCGCATTAAATACACCAGCAATTTCAACGGCAATATAACCGGCACCCACAATAGCCACTCGTTTAGGCTGTGCATTTAATTCAAAAAAACCATCAGAATCGAGAATATGTTCTTTGCCAGGAATATCGGGAATGACAGGATAGCCACCCGTCGCAATTAAAATATGCTGTGCAGTGATCAGACGGTCATTCACTTTAATGGTATTTTTGTTCACTAAAGTCGCGAACCCCTGAATCACTTCTACTTTGTTTTTTGTGAGGACTTTATCGTAAGACTGATGAATTCGGCCAATATAATCTTCTCTATTGTTAACTAGGGTTTGCCAATCCAACCCTTTCATTTGTACATTAAAGCCATAATCTGGCGCCAGCTTAATAGCATCAGCAATTTGACCAGCAAACCACATAACTTTTTTGGGTACACAGCCGACATTCACACAAGTGCCACCTAAAGCTTTAGCTTCAACAATTGCACACTTTTTTCCATACATAGCAGCTCGATTAGCAGATGCAATACCGCCACTACCACCACCAATAGCTAAATAGTCGTAATCAAAATCATGAGGATCATTGCGTGACATAGAATTTCCTTAGGTAATTAAAGCGTTATTAATTGCCATTTTAATTAAAAATTGTTTAAACGCGAATACTATTGGATAATGACTAAAGTCACACCTTTATTATTACAAAATCTAATTAAAAATAATATTTAAATTAATTCTCATTAGAGAATATATTAACTAATAATTTTATGATTAAGCAATTTCACATTTGGCATAATCCAACAGCTTGTGAAGTCACTCAAAAGCAAACCAACGATTTTGCTATGCAGAATAAGATGAGTCTTATTGACGAGTTATTGCTTAGTGAAAGCAATGCTATTTTTGAGTTTATTGGTGAACAACTTGTTTTAAATCTATTGCTCGATCAAAAGCCAACACAACTATCTTTCAGTCTTGATGCTGGCTCACTCGCTTATCGTCGTGGCAAAGCCAACCTTTCTAATGAAGTCATTGCTAAAGCCATTGGCTGCAAACCTAACTACCGTCCCCGAGTTTTTGATGCCACGGCTGGTATGGGACGCGATGCCTTAATTATGGCGCAATTGGGTTGTCACGTTAAGATGCTTGAGAGAAACTTTGCTATCTATCATTTATTAAATAATGCATTGCTACGTTTACAGAGTAACCCTAGCTGTAATGAAATAAGTGAAAGGATGCAATTAAATCATAAAGACAGCTTGCAAATAGTGAGTGAACTTAAAGATATTGATGTTATTTATTTAGACCCTATGTTTCCTGAAAGGAAAAAATCGGCTTTAGTCAAAAAAGAAATGCGCCTATTTAAACGACTTACAGGTGATGATAGTGACTCAGCTAATTTGTTTAATCAGGCCACTCGTAGTCAGGCAAAGCGAATTGTCGTTAAACGGCCTAAAGACGCAGCTAGGCTCACTGATTTAGCCCCTAATCATGAGATTTTGGGTAAACAATTTCGTTATGATGTTTATTTAACTGAACTTTTTTGTTAACTTATTTTCAAATCTCATTGAAGACCTAAAGCTATTATTAAAAAATAGGGGCATCATATGAACAAACCATTCACGATACGAACATTAGTCGTTCCTTTATTATTAAGCTCTGTTATTTATATAAGTGCGGCTAAATCAAGCATGGCAAGTCAGAGTGAAAAAGCTGAGACTGCAGAAAAACCCGTTGAAAATAAGCAAACAAATACCAACAAAACGCCTACAACCTATCGCTATGTTGATGAAAATGGTGTCACCCATTTTACTGATATTCCAACAAAAGGCGCCGAACAAGTTAAAGTGGAACCATTAATCACGACTGAAATATCTGTGCCTTCTGTGCCTAAAAGTCTAGGCTCAAAAAAGAATAAAAAGGCTAACCGAGGAGCTTATGACTCACTTGCGATTATCGAACCAAGCGATGGTGCTTTAATAAGAAATAATGCTGGCACAATCACACTAAAAGCATCCGTCCAACCTGGACTTAACCCTGAACATAAAATTCGTTTTTTTCTTGATGGAAAACCTGTCAATGCTACACCAGGTTCTTTATCGGTCACTATAGAAAAAGCTAATTATGGTGAGCATACGGCCAATTTTATTATTGTCGATCCAGAGGGTAAGCCAGTTGATAGTAGTGAAACCATTAAGTTTCATTTACTCAATCGGATCAACCGGAATAATTAAGTTTAATTAATTTTTTATTTCACTTATTTTGATTCAGACTCTAGTTTTTTTTCTAAGTAGTGGATGTTAGTACCACCTTTTTGAAAATTAACGTCTGCCATAATTTTACGTTGTAATTCAATGTTGGTTTTTATGCCATCAATAATCACTTCATCCAAAGCCATTTGCATACGAGCCATGGCAACTTCGCGCGTCTCACCGTAAGTAATTAGTTTACCAATCATTGAGTCATAATAGGGTGGAACTTTATAACCTGCATAAATATGCGAGTCCCAACGCACACCAGGGCCGCCTGGTGCATGATAACGTGTGATCATGCCTGGTGAAGGGATAAAAGTATTTGGATCTTCTGCATTAATTCGACATTCAATTGAATGGCCGCTTAACTCAATGTCAGATTGTTTGAATGAAAGGGGTTGTCCTTCTGCAATTCTTAATTGCTCTTTAATAATATCAACACCTGATACCATTTCCGAAACGGGATGTTCAACCTGAACGCGAGTATTCATTTCGATAAAATAAAATTCGCCTTTTTCATAAAGAAACTCAAAAGTACCTGCACCACGATAACCTATTTCTTTACAAGCTTGCACACAGCGATCACCAATAAAACGGCGTTTTTCTTCGGTAATTCCAGGTGCTGGCGCTTCTTCAACAACTTTTTGATGACGGCGCTGCATAGAACAATCACGTTCACCTAAATAAATCGCATTGCCATGTTTGTCCGCTAAGATTTGTATTTCAACATGACGAGGCGTTTCAAGAAATTTTTCCATATAAACCATGTCATTGTTAAAAGCCGCTTTAGCTTCGGCTTTAGTCATCGCAATTGATTCGATCAAATCACCTTCTTTATGAACGACTCGCATACCACGACCGCCACCGCCGCCGGAAGCTTTAATAATCACCGGGTAAGCAATACGTTTTGCCGTAGCAAGGTTTTCTTTATCATCATCACCTAATGGACCATCAGAACCAGGCACACAGGGAACGCCGGCCCGCTTCATAGATGATATTGCCGAAACTTTATCACCCATTAAACGAATACTTTCAGCTTTTGGACCAATAAAACTGAAACCACTTTTTTCAACCTGTTCAGCAAAGTCTGCATTTTCTGCTAGAAAACCATAACCAGGATGAATAGCAACGGCATCAGTTACTTCAGCAGCAGCAATAATTGCAGGAATATTTAAATAACTTTCAAGTGGCGAAGCTGGCCCAATACAAACCGATTCATCGGCCAATTTAACATGCATTAAATTTTCATCAGCGGTTGAATGGACAGCAACAGTTTTAATACCAAGCTCGCGGCACGCTCTTAATATTCGCAAAGCAATTTCGCCACGATTAGCAATAACAACTTTATCAAGCATTTTAAATGTTCCAAAAATTTATAGTTATAGGCCGCGTTAAAAAACGCTGTCAGATAAAACCAATTGAATCAACGAAATTATTCAATCACAAAAAGTGGCTCATCAAATTCAACCGGTTCGCCATCATTGACTAAAATCGCTTTAATCGTACCAGCTGCATCAGATTCAATCTGATTCATCATTTTCATTGCTTCAACAATACACAAAGTATCGCCCGGACTAACGGTATCCCCAACCGAAACAAAAGGCTGAGCATCCGGTGATGATGCAGCATAAAAAGTACCAACCATTGGTGACTTAACTTGGTTTCCAGAAACTTCAGGAGCAGAAGCTACACTAGCTTCTGGTGAGCTACTTGCTACTGCAGCCGGAGCGGCAACCGCTGGTGGTGCAGTAGCGTATTGAACAGGTGCCGCCGCCGCTGGAGAAGTCGCTCGACTAATGCGTACTGACTCTTCACCTTCTTTAATTTCAATTTCGGCAACACCCGACTCTTCTAATAACTCAATCAGTTTTTTTACTTTTCGAATATCCATAGTCACAATACCTTATTTGGATTAATTGCAAAGTTTGTTTAAATAATCAGCTGCTGCATCACAAGCCATTAAATAGCTATTTTCTGCAAACCCAGCAATAACGCCGACAGCTAAATCAGAAAAATAGGAGTGCTTTCTGAAAGGCTCTCTAGCATGAGGGTTAGACAGATGCACCTCAATATAAGGAATAGCAACAGCCGCTAAAGCATCTCTAATAGCAACACTCGTGTGAGTAAAAGCCGCAGGGTTAATAATAATGAACTTAACTTTTTCTTCGCGGCCAGCTACTTGAATACAATCAACAATCTCATGTTCAGCATTAAACTGGACAAATTCAACATCTAACTTCGCAGTTTTTAATCGCGACAATGTCATTTGCTCAATTTGCTCGAGGGTTGTCGAGCCATAAACATCTGGCTCACGAGTACCCAGTAAGTTTAAATTAGGCCCATTAATAATTAAGACAGACATAGTGAATTATATTGGTTAATTTATCCGCAAATAGCGCTAGTGATGCAATAATGTAGGTAAATTACGCCAAATTCTTCTAAATAGCAACTTTTTATCTGAGAAATAACTTTAACTAGCAAAAAGCTGTAATATTTTTGATTTTGTAAGCTATGGTTTAGAAAAGTGCTATAAAATAGGTTTTTTAAGGAAATTAGCTACATATTCTTACATTTTCTGTGCGCTAACTCATCTCAGCTAAAAAATCATACCAATCTTGAATAATATCCTCATAGCTATAATTAAGGCTTGATGAATGTTGCAGTGAACCACATAAACTCTCTAAATTTTGCCTATCTATCTCAAGTAAGCTGATGTGAACTGAAGGAGCATAAGTTATAAGCTTTCTCTCATACAATTGGCTGAATGGCAGCTTGGCGTCTAGGTCTAGTGAATCATTATTTTTAGTTAGTAATATCATGAGCATGTTTTGCTGATGTCTCTTTTCTAAATAAAGCTCACAAGCTAATAGTCGGTTTCTTGTTTTATTAATATGAACAGGATAAGGTTTTTCAAATTGTGTCTGATAGTGAAATCTGAGCTGTCTTAGTTGTGCAATAAACATTTCAATAGGATGGCAATATTGATTAATCCAACTCACTTCCCGTGGCTTTAACAAACGCTTTTGCCGATAACCAAACCATAAACTAAACAACATTCGGTTAATATTCTTATCCGCACTATTTTGCAATATAAGTAACTTAGAAGCGGTTAATTCATAAAAAGAAACGCTTAGCTTCCAAAAGTCATCAATAGATTGTTTGAAACTTGTCTCACTCATTAAGTTTTGATTACCCTAAGGCCTGCCGGCCTTAACTTATTGAATAAATTTTTAAATACGGATTATAACAAGATAATAAAACTTGCCGCTGATTGTGATCGGCAATATGTTTTGAGTTTAAAAAATGAACTTTTAATGAATGTTCCAATTTTAAAGTTTCTTTAAAACTTTTAATTAACTTTAATCCACTCTGATCGAGTATTTCAGTTTTATGGGAAAACGCTTGCAAAATAGTTAACATTTCATAAAATTCACATTGAGCTCTCTCAGTAAGCTCTGGATTTAATGGCATATTTATTATTTTGTTATAAATTAATTGAACTAGATTAGGCTGATAGTTAATCTGGCAATAGTCTAAAAGCGAATAACAAATATAAATTAATTTTTCTGAATTAAGAATATTATCAACATCGTCTAATTGACTCTTAAAGTTTTCAGCCAATTTTTCTAAATAAAATTGATAATTATCTTTATTATTCCATAAAGTAATTTGCACTATTAAACGAATCATTAAAGCATTGTTTTCAATATTAATTGTCTCATCAAGGGACTGTCTATTCAAATGGCCAGCTGTTATCCGCTTTAATTTATTATGAAGAATATTTTCCAATATTTGTGCTTGCTTATAATTAATATTCGATTTGTCTGCAGCAACTTGCAACGAGGTTTGATACTTAATCCAATAACTTTTATTCTGAACAAACGATTGTTGATTGATCAATGCTGATAAAAGCAAAACTTCTTGTTCTACTAAATTTTCTAATAACTGTTTACCTGAAACAACACAAGGCACCTGTTGTGACTGAAAAACAACTTCAGAATTAAAGTAACCTTTCTCTTTACTGTACAAAAAATTAATGATGGCCTCTAATAACTGACAGCCTAAATGATTAAGATCACCATCAAAAAAAGTGATGCCAGATGCCAATAAAAATCGGGCTAAATTTGCTTGCACATCTATTGAAAAAGTTGCTGTATCATTACCTAGCTGGTAACAAGCGCCATGAATAGAATCCCAATTTAATTGCTGGATATCTTTTTGACTATTTTGAATAAAGTCATCTTTGGATTTTTGTTCTTGGATTAAAGAAAGTTGAGCATATTCAGATAGTTTTTGATCAATCTTATAACTTTGTAGCCACAGCTTATCGCCGGATAGTTTTAGATCAAATAACATCTAATTGGCGGGTTCAGCTCGCTGACAACAGACTTGGTCACGACCTTTTTCTTTCGCTCGATAAATAGCTGTATCCGCACGTTTAAAAACAGCCCTTGATGTATCATTATTTTCGAACTCGGAAACACCAAATGACATAGCTACAGATATTTTACGATTATCAACATTAATACTTAGTTCTTTAACGCCTTGCCTCAACTTGTTTATCGCTTTAGTTGCATCAATTAATGTTGTCTCAGGTAATAAAATAACGAACTCTTCACCACCATAGCGTGCAACAAAGTCTGATTCTCTTAGCTCTGATTGAAGAAACTTAGCAATTTTTTTCAACACTTGATCGCCACTTGTATGACCATACTTATCATTAATTTTTTTGAAAAAATCAATATCACCAATCACTAAACTTAGAGGACTACGATAACGTCGCCAACGATTATATTCCTGTGTTAATCGTTCATTATAAGAATATCGGTTAGGCAGTTGAGTTAAGGAGTCTGTTTGAGCTTTTAACTTTTGTGCTTCTAACTGTTCTTTTAAGCGAGCGGTTTCATCTTCTGTTGCTGAGAGTTGATCTTTTAATTGATCTAAATTACGTTTTAAATCAACTTGATCTTTCTGCTGATCCTCTTGAAAATCATTAACTCGGGTAATAATCAAATCTAACTTTTGATAAAGATTTTGTTTGATTTCTGGTAAGGAGGTTGTTCTATCAAAATCTAACTTAATTAAAGAAACACTTTCTTGGATATTTTCATCTAACTCAATACTTTGCTTTTTAACCTTTTCACTATAACTAAAAGTCGTATCAATAAAATCGCTTACCTTATCAATCCGTTTAGTTAACGACTGTAAAAAGCTCTCAAATTGCTGATGCTCTTGCCCTGAAAAATCGACAAAAGTATCAGCCATTAATTCAAGAATACTACGCAATTCTTCTAAAGATTTTAAACGCGTAATTTTATTGGTTAATTCCGAAGCTGTTTTCTGACAATTATCAACTGATGCCAATTGTTCTGTCATTTGTTGAAGCGTTATTTTCAGCTCGTTAGGTATAACTAATCTTTCTCTTGACTCAGACCTGGGCTTTTCTTCTGAAGATTTGTTTTTATTGAAAAACCGTGCAAAAAAACCAGGCTTTTTATTTTCAGTTGCTTTTTTTTGCTCAAATGATTCTAGACTGTTAATGTAAACATGAATAACATCCGCCATAGACTTAACAATATCTAACGGTTCATTTTTTTGACTTTTACTATCAATTTCAACCAATTTATTTTTCAGAGACTTGGGGAGATTCTGTTCAAGAAACAAACCAACTAAATCAATCTCTTTTTGCTTAACATTACTATCTGTCGCTTTAGGCTTTTCATCAAGTGTCCGCAAAATTTTGCTAATATTATCAATATTATTATTAATCTCAGCTTCACTAACATCTGATTTTATTAACGTACGTAATGACTCAAGAGCCGTATCAAGCTCTTGTGAAAAACCCATACCAACATAACTTAAACGTGATATACAACGCTTAAGCTCTATTTCAGACTCACTATTATCCGAAAGATTTTCGTTAGTTTTCATATTAGATAACCATTTAAATAATTAGTGTTCTTGTCTAATTAGTTAATACTTTGAGTTGGCAACGATTTGAACATACCTATTTCTTCTGGGATTTCGATTTCGATTGCAACCGGCAAATGGTCAGAAACACCAAATGACATCACTTGATAATTACTGATTGATAAATTCTCACTAACCCAAATTTGATCAAAATGATATTTCGGATCCCAACGAGGGAAAGTTGCTTTGGGATCATCACCTGACTTAACTTGTAAACCATTTTTGCTCAACTCAGTTAATGCTTCTAACCGTTGACAGTTCATATCACCCATAATAACAAAATAAGGCTGATCTAATAATAACTTACTTATATAAGCAAATTGCTGTCGTCTTACTGACGACCGCAAAGATAAGTGTACGGATAAAACGGGTAATGAATAATTTTTATTGCCTAAATTAACTTGCAAAGCTCCTCGGCCAGATATTCTACCAGGTAATTTATGTTTGATAACCTCTACCGCCTTATGTTTACTCAGTAAGCCATTAGAATGAGCGGCTAGACGACCAAATTCTCTATTTTTTTGATGGTACCATTTAGGAAAACCACTTTGCTGAGCTAAAAAAGCAACTTGGTCGATATAGTTGGTGCGTATGCTACCGGAATCTACTTCTTGTAATGCGACGATATCAAATTGAGCTAAACTCTTAGCTATTTTTGAAAGGTGAATCTGGCGCTGGGTATCTGGCAGAATATGCCGCCAACTTTGAGTAACATAATCAGAATACTGCTGACAACTTATACCAACTTGTAAATTGTAACTCAGTAACCTTAATTGATTAAAAGCGACCGATGTTTGCTGAGTTGAATCATCGGTTAATTTATCGCCGATAGGTACATGAGAAAAACCATGGCTAATAGGATAGTTATAATCCAAGCTGGACTGGTTGACATTGTGTTGAACAAACTTACCCATTATTCATCATTTATTTTTTGAGTATCTGTTTTTGTCGTGCCCTGTTTTGCTTTATTTAATAGAAAATCAAGAATTTTTATTAAACGCTCAGGACTCTTTGCTGAATCAGCATCAACAATATAAGTACCTTTTATAAGCATAGTCGGAACTTGAGAAATTGAAAACGATTCTGCTTTTTTTCGATAGTTTTTTTCTGATTGCCAAACTTGGCTTTCATCAAACTCAAAATTATCTAAGTTAACTTGAGTCATTAGCCAAGACTTAACTGATTGATAATCTTTAAATATTGAGCAGTCAGTAATACAAGCCTGATAAATATCATTGCTAGACGGCAAGGCCATGGATACTTTTAATTGCTCTAACATGGGCTGCAAGTAAGCTTGAGGGCGCCAATTAAAGTAAGCGACTAAAGGAACCCGTTCAAGTGTAATAGAAGTCTGAGGCTGCATATAATCCGCAAGAGCTAATTCCACTTGTCGACTAGCCTCGGAACCGTACCAATAAAAGAAAGTTATATCTGCTAGCGGCTCCGTTTGAGTCGATAACTGTTCAGCGGCAATTTGCCGATAATCCTGATTGATAACAAATGCTTGAGAAGTAATTGCGTTTACTCTTTCAGAAACACCAGCAAGCAGAAAAGCCGAGGACAATGAAGTGGCTATTACTAAAATGAGTAAGCAGACTAGTTTTAATACTTGAAATCGACAACACAAATTCATGATTTTTTAGGGCAATACCTTATTTTTCAGAGCAGCAAAATAAACTTTAGGCGAAATCAACCAGTTAGTATTAAATATAAAAAGGTGGCCAAGCGACCACCTTTTGTTTTAACAGATTTTCTTTTCGCGTATTTATAGTCAACTAAGTGACTAGAGTGAATGATTAATATACCGCTACACTTTGAAAAGTGGCGACCAATATCGATTAACCGATACTTATTAACCAATACCCATTAACCAATATCAATTAACGAGTATAAATTAATGCAAACCCGCCATAAAATAAGCTAAAGCTTCTATTTGCTCATCACTCATCTTGGCAACAATATCCCGCATCACATTGTTTTCATCGTTAGCACGTTCACCTTTACGAAATGCTAATAATTGGAGCTTAGTATAATCTGGATGTTGGCCACCTAAAGCAGGAAAACCAGCTGCAGCCATACCTTGCCCATTCACAGCATGACAAGCTACACAAGCCGGAATGTCACGATCAGCATCACCACTAAGATATAAACGCTTACCTAATTCAATATATTTGTCAGACACAGCTTTATATTGAATTTTTTGAGAAGCATAAAAAGCGGCTATATCTTTCATGTCTTGTTCAGAAAGCGCGCTCACCATAGGCGCCATAATGGCATTTTTGCGTTTAGCTGATTTGAAGTCTTGCATTTGCTTCACAAGATATTTTTCACCTTGGCCAGCCAAAGAAGCCTGATTAGCTACAGGACTATTACCATCGGAGCCATGACAAGCCGCACAAGGAGCCGTTAACGATTTGCCTTTAGCAGCATCGCCATCACTTGCTGACAAATTAAGACATAAAGCGACTAATAGGATTCCAGTAGCACTATTCCTGATGATTCTATTCATAATTAACCTTATTATTTTAACAAATGAGAATTAATATTTCTTATCTCTAAAAAAGATATCAATAAGCTGGTGTATATTATTAATTATTAACCATAAAGCTCGATATCGCTAGTTAACTCACCACAACAAAGAAGTTAATTGAATAAATTATGAACTTCTTGCAGACCAGACCAGATAAAACATATACTAATAGGCCGGCTCTAGTTAAACTGCGTGAATTATAGGCAAAGCGATTATAAAAAGCCAATACTCATGAAAGATACCCAACAAAATCCATTTCGTCAGGCTCGTTATTTAATGGGCGCCGCTAAATTGTCTCAATTACCTCCAGACGAAGGTATTGAAGTTGCGTTAGCAGGGCGTTCTAATGCAGGCAAATCAACCGCTCTAAATATCATTAGTGATCAAAAAAGCCTCGCTAAAACCAGTAAAACCCCTGGACGAACACAACTTATTAATCTATTTCGTTTAGATGATACTTGTCGGCTAGTTGACCTACCAGGTTATGGTTTTGCTAAGGTATCTAAAGATGTTAAGGAACAGTGGCAAAAAACACTAAGTGCTTACTTACAAGAAAGGCTTTGTTTACAAGCACTCGTTATATTCGCTGATATACGTCATCCACTAAAAGAAGCTGATAAACAAATGATTCAGTGGGCAGTCAGTGCGGATTTGCCAGTGCATGTTGTTCTCAGTAAAGCTGATAAACTAAAATCCGGTGCTCGCAAAGCAGCGCTTTTGGCGGCTAATAAACAGCTCACACGGATTTCAGATCAAATTACTAGTCAGGTCTTTTCAGCAACTGGCAAAATTGAAGTAGATACACTCATTGAAAAAGTTAAATCCTGGTATGGCTATAGCAACTTAACTAATCAAGATGAAAATAATGATTCTCCATCAGAAGAAATTCATCAAACTGAAAAAAAAAGCCTTCATAATTTATATACACCTAATATTCCTGCTACAAGATCACAATCTCAAAAAAGTTCAAAATGGCTTTAACAGTTGCAATTAATGGTTTTGGCCGAATGGGTCGGCTTTATTTTCGTACCCTTTGGAATACCCCCGGTTTAAATATTGTGCATATTAACGAACCACTGGGAAACCTTGAGTGTAGTGCGCATTTATTAGAATTCGATTCAGTCCATGGTAAATTTCAATCGGATCAAATTCACCTTGAAAATGACTCCATTATTCTTGATGGGCATCAGATTCGATTTAGCCAATCTGACAAAATTCAGACAACTGATTGGAAAAAAGTCGATATTTTAGTTGATTGCAGCGGCCAATATCGTCAAACCGAATTGTTTGACCCTGTATTTGATCAAGGCGTTAAAAAAGTTTTGGTGTCCTGCCCAGTAAAAGATGCTGATACCTTAAATATTGCCTATGGTGTTAACCACAACCTTTACCAGCATGAAAACAATCATCTTATTACAGCAGCTTCTTGTACCACCAATTGCCTTGCCCCAGTTATCAAAGTTTTACTGGACAATTTTGGTATCGAACAGGGCTCGATGACAACCATTCATGATATTACCAATACTCAAACCATCATTGATAAAGCTCACAAAGACCTTAGGCGAGCACGTTCTTGTGCAGAATCATTAATACCAACATCGTCTGGTTCTACTACAGCTATTATGAAAATTTTTCCTGAACTAGAAGGCAAACTTAACGGCTTAGCTGTCAGAGTCCCAACAGTTAATGCCTCGATTGTTGATCTCGTCGTCAAAACAAGTAAAAAAGTCTCAGTGGAAGACGTTAACCAAGCGTTTGAGTCAGCATCTAAAAATGAGTTGGCAGGCATTCTTGGTTACGAAACTCGACCATTAGTTTCCGTTGATTATAAAGATGATAAGCGCTCAGCAATTATCGATGCTTTATCAACCCAAGTCATTCAAGATGACATGATTAAATTGTTAGCTTGGTATGACAATGAAATTAACTATGTCGAGCGAATGAAAGATATTACTTTAATGATTGCAAAACATTATCAATAAATAATAATTTTAAGTTCTTTTATTTAGAGACATTTATTTTGAATCAAATAAAAAACTACGCAGTTGTCACGGCAGCTTATTGGTGGTTTACCCTAACCGATGGCGCTTTGAGAATGCTGGTTGTTCTTTACTTTCATCAGCTTGGCTACTCAGCTATTGAAATTGCTTCATTATTTTTATTTTATGAATTCTTTGGTATCTTGACTAACTTAGTCGGCGGTTGGTTAGCCGCTCGCTTTGGTTTAAATAAAACACTTTTCAGTGGCTTGGTTTTACAGGTGCTAGCGCTTTATTTACTCAGTATGGAGAGTTATCTTTCTGTCGCTTATGTTATGTTTGCACAAGCTATTTCTGGTATTGCAAAAGATCTCAATAAAATGAGTGCTAAAAGTAGTTTGAAATTAATCTTGCCAGAGAATAGCCAAAACCGTTTATTTAAATGGGTTGCCTATCTAACGGGATCAAAAAATGCCCTTAAAGGCATTGGGTTTTTTCTGGGTGGTTTTCTACTTGAGCTATTCGGTTATCACACAACCTTAATCACCATGGCAGTCAGCCTTGCGGTGATTGGTTTTATCTGTTTTATTTTATTACCTAAGGATTTAGCTCCACAAAAAATCAAGATTAAATTTAAACAGCTTTTTTCAAAAAGCCAGTTAATTAATCGTTTATCTTTCGCGCGTTTTTTCTTATTTGGTGCAAGAGATATTTGGTTTGTTGTTGCATTGCCCGTTTACTTACAAACCAGTTTAAATTGGCAACATTCACAGATTGGTGGGTTTATGGCTATTTGGATTATACTTTATGGCATTATTCAATCATCAACGCCAAAAGTGCTAGGTTTTTCCCAAACAGAACATGCGCCAACCGGTAAAACTGCAGCGAAAGCTTGTTTTTCTTTATTACTCTTATTAATAGTCATGCTTGTTAGTATTCAATTTTCTATTGATATGTTTTGGGTTATCTTAATTGGCCTGCTTGGTTTCGCTATTATTTTTGCTATTAATTCAGCCGTACATTCCTATTTGATTTTAGCTTTTTCGACTCAAAAAAATGTTTCTCTTGATGTCGGTTTTTATTATATGTCAAATGCAGCAGGGCGCTTAGTCGGAACTTTATTATCAGGCCTAATTTTTCAATGGTATGGTTTAGTCGGCTGTCTTATTGGAGCGTGCATTATGATTTTAGTTTGTTGG